>DAOUIB010000119.1:0-11850 GCA_034428275.1 Anaerolineae bacterium | reverse complement strand
CTGCCGTCGGTGCCGAAGAGTTCCAGCATGGCGCGACTCGTGGCGGCGCGGCCGATGCCGTGGCCATCCAGCAGCGTTCCGTCGATGTCGAAGAGGACCAGTTGCAGGGTCACGCCGGCGCCTGCTGCGTACCTTCGGCGGGCACGTCCAGCGCGATGACCTGATCGACGAGGCTGCGCAGGGCGTGTTCCGGCAGGGCACCGGGCTGGCTGAAGACGATGCTGCGGTCCTTGACGACCATGAGAGTAGGGATGCTCTGGATGCCGAAATGGGCCGAAAGGCCCGGGTTGGCGTCCACGTCGACCTTGGCGATGCGAATCTGCCCGGCGTATTCCGCCGCCAGTTTGTCCAGGACGGGCGCCACCATGCGGCAGGGGCCGCACCATTCCGCCCAGAAATCGACCAGCACGGGCAGGGGCCAGTCAATCACCTGTTCCTGAAAGTCGTCGTCGCCCACGGCGACGGGCGTGGCCTCCACGATGGTCTGTTTCGGCGCACTCTCGCCCTGCGGCGGCGCGGGGTTGAGCTCGGCGACGCGGGCCTTCATCCGCTCGATGGCCAGGGGCATGTCGCTGCCCCAGGGTTTGGCCCGGCGCAGCACGGTCTCGCCGCAGTACCAGCCGATCAGCAGCGGGCTGCCCTCGGCCTGGAAGAGCGCCGCGGCGCGCGGGTTGGCGTCCGGGTCAATCTGCACAAAGTGCATGTCCGTTTCTTCGGCGACGGCGCTGCGAAAGGCGGTGACGAAATCCCCGCGCAGACCGGCGCCACCGGCCAGCAGCAGCATCACAGGCTCGTTTCCGAGTAGCAGTTGCTCAAGGCTGTCGTCGTCTACGCTGCGAACTTCCGGCATGGGACTGTCCCCGTTTTGTGTGCGTCCAGTGTAGCGGGGCAGCGGCGGGGACTCAAGACGTGGGTTGTACAGTACCATTGGCAAATGACGGGCGACAGGTACGCGCGCGTCCTGTAAAATGGCATACGCGGCGCCTCTGTTGGCCGGGTTGATCGGAGCCCATGCTGCGACGTTTCGCGCCGGACCTGCGCATTGTTTTACTGCTTGCGATCCCGCCGCTGCTGCTCTTCTGGCAGCAGACCCTGGGCGGGCGCACCCTGCTACCCGCGGACAACCTCTACCAGTTTGAGCCCTGGGCCAGCTATCGTGAGCAGGTCGGCGCGCCGGAATGGCCGCATAACGCCCTGGTCTCCGACCTGGTGCTGCAGAACTATCCCTGGAAGCAGTTTCTGCGCGAAAGCCTGGAAGCCGGTGAGGTGCCCCTGTGGAATCCGCAGCAATTCAGCGGCATTCCCTTCCTCGCCGCCGGGCAGCATTCGGGGCATTACACCTTCAGCCTGATCTACTACATCCTGCCCCTGTGGTCGGCCTATGGCTGGTTCACGGTATTCCAGCTCTGGGTGGCGGGGGCCGGCATGTACGCCTTCATGCGCGGCTTGCGGACCGGGCGATTCGGCAGCGTCATCGCCGCGCTGGCATGGCAGTTGTCGGCCTTCTTGGTGATTGGCGCGGTCTTCCCGATGATCCTCGCCGCCGTGACCTGGCTGCCGCTGCTGCTGCTGCTGATCGAATGCTGTGTGCGCAACCAGACCCTCGCCGGCCGTCCGGCGCGCCCGCTATGGACGGCATTTGCCGCGCTGATCCTGACCCTTGTGCTGATGGCCGGTCACGCCGAAATGACTTACTATATCCTGCTGGTCGCGGGCATCTGGGGCCTGGCGCGTCTAATGCAGCGCTGGCAGGCTGTCGGCCTGCGCGACGCGGTGGCGGCCGTCCCCTGGCTGCTGGCCGTTGTGCTCATCGGCATGGCGACGGCCGCCCTGCAACTGCTGCCCCTGGTCGAATTCGCCGGCATGAACTTCCGCAGCGGCTCGGCATCCTACGAGCAGGTGATCGGCTGGGCGCACCCGCCGCGCGACGTGATCCAGTTCCTGCTGCCGAACTTCTATGGCAGCCCGGCCCAACACAGCGTAACCGACATCTTCAGCGGCCGGGTGCTGTCGCTGCGTTCGACCGAATGGGGCATCAAGAACTACGTCGAGGCCGCGCTCTACAGCGGCCTGCTCACCCTGGCCCTGGCTGCCCTTGCCCTGGGCAACCTGCGCCGCCCGACTGCCGGGAGCAACGCGCGCGGACTGACCCTGTTTTTCCTGTTGTTTACCCTGGCAGGGCTGAGCTTCATGTTCGGTCTGCCGAGCTACCGTTTGCTCTGGCTGCTGCCGGGCATCGACCAGTTGCACTCGCCCTTCCGCTGGGTCTTCGCGGTGAACCTGGGTTTGGCTGTCCTGGCCGGCCTGGGCGCCGAACGACTGGTCTCGGGCATCGCCGGCGCCTGGCGCAAGCGGCTCGGACTGGCATTGACGCTTGTCGGCCTGGCGACTCTGGCGGGGACACTGTCGCTGCGGCTCTTCTTTGCCCAACTGGAGCCTCTCGTGGACCGCGTATTTCGCGCTCTGGCGCTGGCGGACCAGGTGTTTCCGGATGCCCGCAGCTTCGCCAGCTTTCAGGTCGTCAACTTTCTCATTTTCTCGCTGGTGGCATTGGGCGCCGGAATCATTCTGATGTGGGCCGGGCGCAACCTGAAGGCGCGCGCCTGGCAGGTCGCGGCCGCCTGCCTGCTGGCGCTGGACCTGATGCTGGCCTCCGGCGGCTTTTACGGCGCTGCCGATCCGGCACTGCTGGAATTCACGCCGCCGGCCATCGAGTGGCTGCAAGGGCAGCCCGGCGCCTGGCGCTACACCACCCTGGAAGGGGAGCGCGCCATTCTGCCCGCCAACAGCGGCATGGTGCATGGCCTGCGCGATATCCGCGGCTACGAGAGCATCATTCCGCGGCAGTACGTGGACTTCATGCAGGGCGTCGTCGATCAGCGGCAACTGCCCTATAACAAGGTCGCGCCGCTCTACGTCGACCAGCTGGCAAGGGTGGACTGGCAGCGTCTGGCCCTGACCGGCACGCGCTGGCTGCTCACGGAGGCGGCATTCGACGTCCAGGCGCAACTGCCGCCGGGCGCCTCGCTGGCCTGGGAAGACCCGGCCCTGCGCATCTATGAACTGCCGGCCTATCCCCTGGCCTGGCTGGCAAACAGCGCGTCCCCCCTCCAGGCCGATGCGCTGCCAGAGCCGCTGCCGGTCGAGGTCATGCGCGAGAGTGGCCGTGAAATTATCCTTCAGTTCACCCTGCCCGCTGAGGCGATGAGCCAACTGGTGGTCAGCGAGACCTGGATGCCGGGCTGGCGGGCCTGGCTGCGGCCGGCCGATTCTGACGGCAGCGACGAACTGGAACTGCCGGTCACGCTGGTATTGGAGAACTTTCAGGGCGTGACCCTGGAGCGGGCGGCGCTGGAGGCCCGCTTCGGCCCGGACCTGGCGGAAGAACGCCCGCTGCAGCTGCGAATGAGCTTCAGTCCGGCCAACTTCCAGATCGGCTTCTTCGCTTCCGTCATCGGCGCGGCCCTGATCATCTTCCTGACCGGTTTCCAGGTCTGGCGCCTGCTGACCCGCCGGGCCGACAGCAACGTGGCCCGGGTGGCCCGCAACAGCGTCGCGCCGATTCTGGTCAATCTCTTCAACCGCGGCATTGACTTCGCCTTCGCCCTGGTGATGTTGCGCATCCTCGGTCCGACGGACGCCGGCGTTTATTTCTACGCGGGTTTCATCTTTTTGTGGTTCGACATTCTCAGCAATTTCGGCCTGGACGTCTGGTTGACGCGTGAGGTGGCGCGTGAACCGACGCGGGCGCTGCGCTTCCTGGTGAGCAGCAGCGCCCTGCGCCTCGCGCTGACCCTTGCGGGCCTGGTGCTGCTGGCGGCCTTCCTGCTGGCGCGGCAGCAACTCATCGAGCCGCCGCTGGGTGAGGCTGGCCTGCTGACCATCGTGCTGCTTTACCTGGGCATCTTCCCCGGCAGCCTCGCCAAGGGCCTGACCGCACTTTTCTACGGCTTTCAGCGCGCCGAATTCCCGGCAGCGGTCACCAGCATCGCCACGATGAGCAAGACGGTGTTCGGGCTGTTTGTGCTGCTGGCCGGCGCCGGCGTGGTGGGGCTGGCTGCAGTCAGCATCGTGACCAACCTGCTGACCCTGGTCCTGTTGGCGCTGGGTACCCGCCCACTGCTGCGCGGCATGGCATCCGGCCGACCCGAACTGCCCCTGATGCGACGCATGACCGGCACCAGCTGGCCGCTGCTGGCCAACCATTTTCTGGCGACGATCTTCTTCCAGGTGGACGTGCTGATCATTGAGGCCATCCATGGGGCCCGCATGCTCGGCCTCTACAGCGTGGCCTACAAGTGGGTGGCGGCGCTGAATATCATCCCGGCCTTCTTCACCCAGGCGCTGCTGCCGGTCATGTCGCGCCAGGCGCAGGAAGACCGGGAGACGCTGAAACGCACCTGCGTGCTGGGCATCAAGTTGTTGCTGATGCTTGCCCTGCCGCTGGCGTCGCTCTTCACCGCCCTCGCCTGGGCCCTGACCAGCCTGCTGGGCGGCGAACAGTATCTGCCGGATGGCGCGATCGCCACGCAATTGATGATCTGGAGCATTCCCGTCGGCTGGGTCAACAGTTTCCTGCAGTACGCGCTCATCGCGCTGGACCTGCAGCGGCGCATCACCCGCGCCTTTCTGCTGGCGGTGGGCTTCAACGTGGCGGCCAATCTGCTGCTGGTCCCGACTTACGGCTACCAGGCCGCCGCGCTGACCACCATCGCCTCGGAGCTCATTCTGCTCCTGCCCTTTGCCTGGTTGCTGCAGCGGGCGCTTGGGCCCCTGCCATGGGGCGACATTCTGTGGCGTCCCGTACTGGCGACGGCGCTGCTGCTGCTGGTCCTGGCCGGTCTGTGGCCGCTGTCGGCGGCGCTGGCGTTACTGGTCGGCTGCGCCCTTTATGCCACCTTGCTGTGGCGCCTGCGACCCTTCTCGGCGGCAGAACGCAGGCTGTTGCAGCCCCTGCTGCCGCAGCGGCTACGGAAGCTGTCCCTGCCGTCTCTCAGGCCCTGACGCCGTCGCCCAGGGAGGGCGCGTCTTTTTTCTGGCGGCGCAGCAGACTGCGCACGAAGGGATTGGCGAAGACCGGCAACTTCAGGACTTCGCCCTCGCGGGTCAGGGTCATGTGACAGACGATGACCGGCCGCGCCCCGCTGAGCCAGAACTCCTCGTTGTCGACGTCGTCGGATAGCTGCCAACCCTGGTTGAAGAGCGTAACGAGGGAATCGCCGCCGGCGAGCTGGCCGGAAAAGGGCGACCAGTGCCGCGTCACGTCGGGATAGTCAAAGTGTGCGTTTGCAGAATCGTAGGTGACCATGATTTCAGTCTAGCAGACGGGATGCGACCAGTCAGGGCCAATGTGCTGAAAGTGAGGGCCGGGATCCAATGAGAGAGGAATCGATGGCCGGTTTGACCAACAATTCTGGATGTCAATCTGTGCAGTGGCAAGGGATTTCCTGCGGCAAATGAACACCATCATCCTTTTGCGCCAACAGGGTTGAGAAGGAAACTTTCGAATTCTTGCCAAAGAAGCCAAAGCGTGACTGGCGTCCCGTCGTTTTGCCATCTACCACTTCCGGCGTGGTTCTGGTGTACCTCTTCTCAAGATTCGCCCACCAGGAAAGCTGGCCTGGTCCGGTGGCTCGGGACTGCGGGTCCTGTGCGATGGCGTCCAGATTGCGTTTGCCCTTCATGAAACAGAAAACACAATTGGAGTAATGGCTGTCTATTTCCAGGTCCCAGTCCTGTTCCTGCCAGAATGTGCTCACGTCTTCACCGACAATCCCGGAGTCAAAAAGCGGCGCATAGGGCAGCGCGCCGTCGCCCTGACAGCGGTCGAGCATGCTGCGTACGCGTTTGGGCTCATCGCCGCGTAAACCCAGGATGCCGACATATGGGACTGCCAGGTCCCCAATCATTGGCACTACACCGTTGATTGCTTGCTCTGCCAGGTGAGGCACCTTCGCGCGGGGCACATTGATGAATTCCGAATACTTCTGTGAAGGGCGCACAAAGGGTCGACTGCGAACGTATGCAGTGTAGTGAAGCAACTCCTCAGGCGACAAGGAGCGGCCGCGAAAGGCGCTGATCAGTTCCCGGTCGTCCAATTGAGACTCTTCGTGCCAGTGGCCGAGACGCTGCGTGGTCGGTTCGCCGCTGAACCATTCAGCTAGTGCCTGGCGCGTCACCTGTACCTTCAGGTGGTCGGTGCACAGGCGCTGGAAGCGGTTGGGCAAGCGCGTATCAAGCGAGACATTTTCTTCGAAGATTTCACCGCGGTAGCGCAGCCCCTTTTGACGATCGCGGCGCCACAGGTATGGCTTGGCAAGGCGCCAGCTACCAACCCGGCGCCAGTAACCATCGCGCGCTGTTTCAATGGTCTGAAACTCGGTCAACAGGAAAGGGATGTCACTGATGCGCTCGGCTTCACGCTTGCAGCGGATGACGAAATCGTAGGTGCGCCTGTGTTCTGCAGAGGTGTTGTTAAAGATAATAACGTCGCCACGTTGCGCGTCCAGTTGGCCGCTCTCAAGCAGGGCGAAAAGCAACAGCGCACTGGAACGCCCGCCGGAAAACTTGACGACGTGAGGATGGTCCCGGTGCTCCGGCTCGCGGTAGGAAAGAGTCAGGGCGGGGACGGACTTCACGCAGGAGCCTTCCGCATCTCCCTCAAATGGTCTCGTACTTCAGCCGCGGTCCACGCGTGCAGGTCGACTGTGCTGAATTCCTGTCCGGTACGTTGCAGCAAGTTTTCAAGTTCATCGCCGGTACGAACCGGAAACTCGATCAGGTGGGCGATTAGTCCGGAAGTCAATGGAGGTTTGGCGAGAATCGTCAGCCGTCTGATCACATATTCAGCAATCGTGCTCCAGCGCGGGTTGAGAGCTTCCAATGCTGCATCTGCATCCAGCAGCCCTGGTTCGCGACTCGCGTCCTCGACCAGTTGACCCATCCACCAGATTCGTGACAGGTTGCAATTGTTGATGACGCTGGTGTGGCCGCGTATGTGGTGCAGGCCGCCCATGCTGAGGAACACTGCGCGGACACAATCGTCCACAGCCTTGTTCCGTTTAACAGCTTCTTTCTTGTCAACTGCCCTCTTTCGTCCGATGATGTTTTTGGGATGGAGATTTTTTAGAGCTTCCTGAATCCTGGCCTTTCCAGTTCGATTGCCGCCCCGTGCAGCCAGAAATGACGCGTCGAGTTTGGCTGCATGGATGTTATGCAGGGTGATCACGTCCCAGACAGCAACGTTTGAGGCGGCCTGCGGTGTGAGGGCGTGGTAACACTCCCGAATTGCCCGCGCCGTGGACAGCGGGGGCCTGGTGAACTCGTTTTCTTGCATGCGAAAGGGGAGCAGGGAGTTGAGCGGCGCTGTTTTCAGTTGCCCAAAGTCCAGGGCGACTTCCTGTCCGGCAAGATACTCCAGGAAGCGGTTATCAACCACTGCCTGAAGGAATGCGACCTGCTCCGGCCCGCCGCGATGATCCATGCCTTTGTTCACCAGGTTATGGCGCAGTTCCGTCAGCGGATCCGGTTTGCGTCTGCCGGAGTTCAGGGCCAGACGCGCCTGTTCAATGAAAGGGTCCGTCATGCCCCGTTCTCCTCAAGGCCGGGGGCGCGCAGGCCACGCAACACCGTCGCCAGATGCAGGGTGTCTCGCCACCCCTCATCGTCCGGGTCAGTTTCCCAGGGCGGATCAACTTTGGCCTGTTCCCGAAGCATGTCGCCGAGTCCGCGCACGGCGTCGTAAGGTGGCAACTCCGTGTCTTTGAAATCTGACTTGATTACGTTGAGCATCTGTGCAAAGCAACCGATGTAGAATGCTTCCTCCCAGTTTCTGTGATTGGGGTCGCCAAGTACATCATAAAGGTCTGGCGGAACGCGCACGACGAATTGCCAGTTGTCCCCTTGTGGGTCAGCCTCGGACTGCACTCTTCCTGACCCCCGCGGCATATCACTCATTTCAAAGCGGATTATGCGGAAGACCCTTTCAAGGTCCTCAAAGACCGCCCCGCCGGCAAGAATTGCGCCTTTTGGGAAACGCACCTTGCGGCCGTGCCACAGGGATGACACGCCATGTTCGTCACTGTCCAGCACCACTTCACGCGCGTCGCGCAGCACAATGACGGGCAGAAAGTAGAGATTCTTGTCGCCCGTCTGGGGCAGTGGAAACCGTTGCCGGTGTTCCCATTGGCCCTGCTCCGGCACCTGCAGGGCTTTCTCGTCCTCTACAAAGCGATGGCTGTAAAGCATGTGTGGCATACGGACTTCGCAGCACAGATGGGCCAGTCCTGCGCGCAGCCATTGAGCGGGCAGACAATGGACATCGCTCAGGTGATGATTGACTTCCAGTTTCGCCCCGTTCTGTTGCAACTGCACCGAGTACCTGTCGGGCGTTTCATAGTCGGCTGAATCCGGCCGCAGGGATGGATACGGAGCAAATTTCATTTGCCGTCTCCTTCGTAAAGAACAGCGCGCAAGGGAGCGTTCACGGATTGGTCACCAGCGATTTGTAAAGAAAGGCGGGTCGAAAGTCCCTCGTCGAGGCTGCCCAGATGAATCTCACGACCATTGCCGCGCCTGTCCTGCAGTTGTTCGCCGTCACGCAAGCAGCGGGACAAATCAAAAGTGATTTCCTGCCCGCGCAGGGGGGATTCACAGGTCGCGTCCGATCCGGTCATTGTTTCCAGATACAGGATGGCGTTCTTCACCGTTTTGGTGGAGGGGCCGATATCCAGTTCAATCCGACCCGTATCAGTAGGGACAGGTCTGCTGGCCGGCAGGATGAGTTGGCGGCGTACGCTACGTTTCTTGCCACGTCCGCCACCGCCTCCTGTACCCTCTCCCCTTCTGCTGCCAGATTCAATTTCTTCTCCCTCGCCTTTACGGTTGGTGCGATCCTGTTTTAGTCTGGCCATGATGCGTGGCGGCGTGGAGCCACGCTGCGAGCGCGCCTTTACCGGAATGAAGTCTGGCTCATATGACTTGCCCTTGGGTCTGCTTTTCAACACCTTGAGCAACTCCAGATTGATTTCACCAAAGAGTTGTCGGGCCTTCCTGCCGTTTAAACTGCGGGGGTCGAAGCGTATGCCGGAATGTCCGGGGTCTTCGGCCAAGCGCAGGATGTTGTCGGCTTCTGTGGATTCATTCAGGTTGTCAGCAAAGAGCAGGACGGCGTGGAAAGGTTTGCAGTTGACAAAATGCCTCCGCGCGAGTTCTTGTGGCATTTTGCTCTCGTCGTCCGTTATGAACATTCCGGTGCGCAGGATGGCGATGCGGGACCGTTGCTGGTCAAAGTAGCGAATGCGGGCCTTTGCCTTGCCAAACGATGTGTTCAGGACGTGCTCATCTCCACGCTTATAGGTTAGCCAGGATTCATGACTACGAAACCCTGCCAGAAGACGGTTTCCTCTTCTTTGCTTGATGTGCTTAACCCTGTTTAGCGCTCGTAAAACATCATCTTCGTCGTCCAGGCGATCTAACAGTGCATTGTCGCTTCCATTTGCCGAACAGTCTTGTACGAAGACATTTAGTCGATCCTGATCGACTGCGACAAAGAAGTGCTTGGCGATGTCTTCACAAATCAGGTCAACTACATTTGTGCCATCATCGTTGCTGTCGCCTGGGAAGCGGTTGAATGCAGGGACGATGACGACAGAACCAGCACCCTCGATTTTCCCCAGCAGCCTCCTGACAAGTGGCGGGATCTGATACTCGTTGTCGATAATGGCTACGCCAGAAAGAGTCACCCGCGCCACGTCTTGGGAAAGATAACCGTGTCCTCCCCAGCGCACTTCGGTTTTTGTACACAGATGCGTTGGAAACACGACGTGCCCGGATGCCACCTTGCGGCCATTATTGACGCCGCCGTACATCACGTAGTTCATGTCGCCGGCAGCAAAAGCGGTTTCGTGTCCGACGCCATGTGTGCCGCCGCTGGCTCCATCATCTTCGCGCTTACCGCTATCTCCTTTGCCGATCAGGCCTTCCATACTCCGGTAATCCAGGCCAACACCATTGTCAAAGACCAGCAGGCACTCCGTTTCATCCTGAGAGGCAAGGAATTTCAGGCGATCAAGAACCTCCAGATATTTGCTTTGCCCTTTTTCCAACCATTCGTGCATGTATTCATCACTGAGGTGCTTGCGAAACTCAGCAATTCCTGGCAAGTCGTCAGTTTTCAGCTTGCGGATCTGGAAACGCATAGTGCATTCGCGACCGGCCTCGCGGGCCGCGTCCAGCGCGTTTTGCGTCAGCTCCCGGATGATGGTTTCGTGGCCGGTATCCTCGTATTTCTTGACGCACTCTGTAGGCGAGATCTTGTCGCCGCCTTCCATGAATTGCAGGCCGGTTGTCAAAATGTTTCCCATTCGCGTCCTTGCTTGTGATGATTTGTCCAAACCAAATATTAATTTAACACACGGTTTAACATGTATCAATACTGCACTGTTTGGAATTCTGCCATGCTATACTCCCGAGCCAACCCCCGACCCAGGAGCACGGCCCTTGTCTGAGCCAACCCTCATCCGCATCGCCGACGTCGCCGCGCACGAGGGCGAGCAGGTGCTGCTGCAGGGCTGGGTGCAGGCGCGCACCGGCAAGGGTCGCCTGCACTTCATCCGCCTGCGCGACGGTAGCGGCATCGTGCAGTGCGTCGCCTTCCGCCACGAAATGGACGAGGAGGACTTCGCCCTCGCGCGCGGCCTGACGCAGGAGGCCGCCATCCGCGTCAGCGGCGAAGTGCGCCGCGACGAGCGCGCGCCCGGCCTGCCCGGCGGCTACGAAGTCGGCGTGCAGCGCCTTGAGCTGGTCGGCGCGGCGGAGGAATACCCCATCACCCCCAAGGAGCACGGCGTTGAGTTCCTTATGGACCGGCGCCACCTCTGGGTGCGCTCGAGCCGGCAGTGGGCCATCCTGCGCATCCGCGCGACCATCGTCAGCGCCATGCGCAACTGGCTCGATGACGAGGGCTTCATGCTGGTCGATACGCCCATCATCACGCCCGCCGCCGGCGAGGAGACCACCACGCTCTTCGACATCGACTACTTCGGCGAGCAGGCCTTCCTCGCCCAGACCGGCCAGCTTTACAACGAGGCCAACATCGCCGCCTTCGGCAAGGTCTACTGCTTTGGGCCGACTTTCCGCGCCGAGAAATCGCGCACGCGCCGTCACCTGCTCGAGTTCTGGATGCTTGAGCCGGAGATCGCCTTCTGCACCCTGGAAGAATTGATGGACTTGCAGGAACGCTTCATCAGCCACGTCGTCGGGACGGTGCTGGAGAAGCATCCGCAGGAACTGGCGCTGGTCGGGCGCGACACGACGGCGCTGGAGAGCATCCAGACGCCCTTCCCGAGAATCAGCTACGACGAGGCCGTGGAGCGTCTGCAGGCGCTGCTGCCGACCGTCGAGGACGCGGAGCAGCGCGAGTTGCTGGCCATCGAACATGGCGAGGACTTCGGCTCGCCGCATGAGACGGCCATCGCCGAACAGTTCGACCGCCCGGTCTTCGTCTACCACTACCCGACGGCGGTCAAGGCCTTCTACATGGAGCCCCTGGCGGAGCGCCCCGAGCTCTGCCGCAGCGTCGACCTGCTGGCGCCGGAGGGCTACGGCGAGATCACTGGCGGCAGCGAGCGCATCCACGACCTGGCGCTGATCGAGGAGCGCGTGGCGCAGATCGGCCTGCCGCGCGAGGCCTACGACTGGTATCTCGAGCTGCGCAAGTACGGCAGCGTGCCGCATTCCGGCTTCGGCATCGGCCTGGAGCGCACGGTCGCCTGGATTTGCGGCCTGCCGCACATTCGCGAAAGCGTCCCCTACGCGCGCATGCTCAACCGCAAGTCGCCCTGATGCCGC
>DAOUIB010000118.1:0-13320 GCA_034428275.1 Anaerolineae bacterium | reverse complement strand
AGTTACTGCTCTTACCTGTCCAGTCTTACTGCTACTGTTCAGTCTTTACCAGTTTTACTGCTGTTACTGCTCTTACCAGTCTTACTGCTGTTACTGCTCTTACAAGTCTTACTGCTGTTAGCCAAGGCTCAGCAGGGCGCCGACCCCCACGCTCCGCGCCGGCAACACGCCCTCCTTGATCGTCATGCCCTGGCCGGCCTGTTTGTAACGGTCCGTGCCGCGCTGCCAGTCCGCATATTCGTTGATGTAGTTGGTGGCCACCTGCAGCAGCAGCGCGCCGACCAGCGCCAGCGCGAACACCGGCGCGTCGAAGACGGCGTGGTCGATGGCCATGACGCCGGCCAGCGCCAGCGGCGCCAGCGTCGCCGTCAGGGTGCGCGGCCGGGCCGCGCTGTACCACGCCCGCCAGTTGCTTTCTCCAGACCACCCCGCCATGACGTCATCCCTGCAATCGACCGCCAGGAATTGTAGTCGTCCCTGCCGCGACCCCGCCAGGCGCGGGGCACGGATTCACCCTCCAAAACTGCCGGAGCCTGTGGTAACATACGCCGAAAATCCAGTGATTTTCCGGCCCCCTGCCGGGGTCGTGGCTGCTACGGCAGCGCCCGGGCGGGGCAGCCGGGAAGACAGGAATCCCTATGGTGGAAGTTGGCGACAAGGTCGTACACTTGCGCTACGGCGCCGGTACGGTGGCCGGACGTCAGGTACTGAAACGCCAGGGCAAACGCCGTCCCCACTTCAGCATCAAACTGGCTGACGAAACCGGCACCCTGCTGATCCCCGAAGACGCCATCGAGAACGCGGAATTGCGGCAGGCGATGCAGGACACCATCCTCATCGAATCGGTCATGGGCGACACGCCCGACGTCCTGCACGACAACCACCGCACCCGCCAGGGCTTCATCGAAAAAAAACTCAACAGCGGCAAACCGGCCCAGATCGCCCAGGTGTTGCGCGATCTGAGCTGGCGCGAGCGCACCGGCAAGCTCACCGGCACCGACCGCCGCCTGCGCAAAAACGCCCTCGAGCGCCTCGTCGGCGAGATCGCCCTCGGCGCTTCCCGCAGCTCGGAAGACATTCAGACCTGCATCGACGGTATCGTCGAGGACGCCATGCAGCGCCACCTCACCGACTACCACCCCGGCTGAGCCAGCCCGCAGCACCCGCTTCACGCACAAACCCCGCTCAATTGAGCGGGGTTTGTGTTATCTTGGCACCGGTTGATCGGACTGCAGATAGTTGTCGTCCGGCGGCAGCGTGAAGCTCAGATCGACCGAGCCGGAAATGGCATTCGAGAGCGTCGTGGCCTCCTGATTCTGATCGCTCATTTTTTCCTTTCCCTGTGTCAATTGTCCCTTGTCATGTCGCGTGACAATCCCTGTGTATCATGCTTGCTGCTGCATGTGTAGCACATATGTTCTTTGTTTTGCCTTCAGCCTGGCCCGCGCTTGCGCTGACATTCCACCCCGCTAGAATCACGCGGGCAGCGACAAGGAGTTCCCCATGACGGACGAGCAGTTCACCCCCGCCGCCAGCGAATGGGTCCGGCCGGACCCCGAAGTCGCCGGCAGCGCCCGCATCAGCGATTACGAAACGACCTACGCCCGCGCCATGGCCGATATCGAGGCCTTCTGGGCCGAACGCGCCGCGACTCTCGACTGGTATAAGCCCTGGGAGCAGGTGCTGGACCGCAGCGACGCGCCCTTTTTCCGCTGGTTCACGGGCGGCAAGACCAACATCGTGCTCAATGCCCTCGACCGCCACGTCGGCACCGCGCGGCGCAACAAACTGGCCCTGATCTGGGAAGGCGAGCCCGGTGACCGCCAGACCTTTTCCTTTTGGGAACTCTGGCAGGAGACCAACCGCTACGCCAATCTGCTGAAGGGCCTCGGCGTGGGGAAGGGCGACCGCGTCACCATTTACATGGGTCGTACGCCCGAACTGATGATCGCCATGCTGGCCTGCGTCAAGCTGGGCGCCGTGCACAGCGTCGTCTACGGCGGCTTCTCGGAACAGGCCCTGGCCGATCGCATCGACGACGCGCAGAGTCGCGTCCTCATCACCTCCGACGGCGCCTGGCTGCGCGGCAACATCGTGCGCCTCAAGGACATCGCCGACGAAGCCGTCGGCAAGTCGCCGGTGGTCGAGACCGTCGTCGTCGCCCGCCGCACCGGCCAGGAAGTTCACATGGAGCCCGGCCGCGACTACTGGCTCCATGACCTGCTGGCCCAGCCGCACGTCAAAACGCTCTGCGAGACCGAGATCATGGACGCCGAGGACCCGCTTTTCATCCTCTACACCAGCGGCACCACCGGCAAACCGAAGGGCGTCCTCCACACCCACGGCGGCTACCAGGTTTACACCTCCACCACCCTGAGCTGGGTCTTCGACATCCGCGACGAGGACGTCTGGTGGTGCGCCGCCGACCCCGGCTGGATCACCGGCCACAGCTACATCGTCTACGCTCCCCTCATCCTCGGCGCCACCAGTTTCATGTACGAGGGCGCGCCGACGTACCCCTGTCCGGACCGCTGGTGGAAACTGGTGGCCGATTACGGCATCACGATTCTCTACACCGCGCCCACCGCCATCCGCGGCCTGATGCGCTTCGGTGAGGCCTGGCCCGCCCGTCACGACCTCTCCAGCCTGCGCCTGCTCGGCTCGGTCGGCGAGCCCATCAACCCCGAGGCCTGGCGCTGGTACCATCGCCACGTCGGCGGCGGCCGCTGCCCCGTCATGGATACCTGGTGGCAGACCGAGACGGGCGGCTTCATGATCGCCCCGGTCCCCTCCGTCGGGCTGAAGCCCGGCAGCGCCACACGACCCTTCCCCGGCATTGACGTCGACATCGTGGACGAGGAGGGCCGTCCCTGCGCCGCCAATGAGGACGGTTATCTCGTCGTCAGGCAACCCTGGCCCGGCATGCTGCGCAGCGTCTACGGCGACCCCGACCGTTACGTCGACCAGTACTGGAGCGCCTACGGCGATGAGGGCTGGTACCTCGCCGGCGACTCCGCCCGCCGCGACGAGGACGGCTACATCTGGGTGATTGGCCGCATCGACGACGTGATCAAGGTCAGCGGCTATCGTCTCGGCACTGCCGAGATCGAGTCCGGCCTCGTCAGCCACCCTGCCGTGGCCGAGTCCGCCGTCATCGGCCTGCCGGACGAACTGCGCGGCAGCACGATCCACGCCTCCTGCATCCTGGTGGACGGCGTGTCCGGCGATGCGCAACTGGAGCAGGAACTGCGCGCCCACGTGCGGCGCGAGGTCGGCCCCATTGCCGTGCCCTCACAGATCGTTTTCGTCGATGCCTTGCCCAAGACCCGCTCCGGCAAGATCATGCGCCGCGTCCTCAAGGCCCGCGTCCAGGGCCTGCCCGAAGGCGACCTCAGCACGCTGGAGGACTAAAAAGGGGACCTGCATTCAGGCTAACCACGCCTGGGAAGACCGACCCATCCCGGCTGAGGCAACCGGGACAGAGGCAGCCCTGCAGCAATCCCGCGCCACGGAGCGGGGTGTGTTGCTTGCCGGAAGTTGTAACATTCGGGCGAAGCAGGCAGCCAGCATACGAACAGAACAAGCGATTGGGGTGAGGATCCGTAATGTTCCCTTTGCATTCGTGACATGACCCGTTATATTTTTGTTAATAGGACAGCGTGTTGCTAATTAATGTGACCGATTCACCTGGGATGTTGGCGAGCGGTCGTACCACGATCCTCAGGCCGCGGCCAACGCCCGCTCGTCCGATTGGGAAGCGCCCTGTCTCCGGCGCAGCGCCTGGCTGAGGGCGACTACAGTACGCCGAAGGGCTGAAGCTGTTCTGAAATCACGAATTGAATGTGATCTCGACCGCATCGCAAGCCTGGAGTCTTTTTGCGAATGAAACCTTGCTCGGGGCAGTCGTTAACGGAGATGCTTTCTGTCCCTGGCGCCTTGCGAACGCTTCTGCGCCGTTGGCAGGAGCGGGTCTCAACCACGCCTCCGGTTCTGGTTCGGCAGTTGTTTCTCCGCGCCCTGAAAAACCGGCATCCGACCTTCAACTTTGATTTGCCTGGCGAGCCACCTCTGTATGTGCTCGCAACCGGCCGTTCGGGCACCTTTACCCTCGCTCACTTGCTGGCGTTGGCGCCTGATGTCCAGGCCTGGCACGAGCCAATACCCGACCATCACCGCCTTGCCCGTCGCGTTTACTTCAATCCCGATAGTGACAGGCAGATTGTCTGCGAGGCCCTGTTACTCGCCCGGACTTCGCTCTGGCAGGCAGCCAACATGGCCGGCAAACGCTATGCCGAGGCCTCGAACTATAACGCCTTCCTGGCCCCATTCCTGCTCCACCTGATGCCAGATTGCCGTTTCCTGCACTTGACCCGGGCTCCCTTGCCTTTCGCCAACTCTGCAACCCGTAATGGATGGTACTCCCGTCCGCGCCCTGCTTCCGCTCGTCTTTCGCCGCACCCCGATTCCCGCGCCGCCGCAGAATGGGTTTCACGGGATCCCTTTGCCAAAAATTCCTGGCTCTGGCAGGAGGTCAACCGCTTCGCCAAAGAGTTTATGTCCACCTTGCCGCCGGGCCAGGGCCTTCACCTGCGTTCCGAAGACATCTTTGCCGCCGACCCTGAAACGTTGCGCCTGCTCTTTGCCCTTGTTGACAGCGAACCGCCGTCGCGCCGTCGCATTGATCGTGTGCTCGGCCAGCTTCTCAACGCCGGCCGCTACCGCTCGGGTGAACAGTCTGTTTGGAAACCGTCTTCTACACAGAAGGAAAGGTTGCAGCAGGACTGCCGGCAATTGGCCTTCGAACTTGGCTATTCAGGTGTTGACGGTTGAGTGCGGTTTGTACGAAAGAAAGCGCGCCAGTGTCCTCTGCCACGTGGCCAGCAACACGCCGAAGACCAGCAGGCCCAGACCCACGCGCTGCCACAGGGCGCCCATCTCCGCCAGAGTCGCCGGCGTCTGCAGCAGCAGCGGTGAAAGGAAGTGGCCGAGGAAGATTGCGGCGGAGAATCCGCCCAGCAAGCGACCGCGCAGGGCCGCCGGCGTCCGGTTGGCCAGCCACAGGTTCAGGTTGGGCAGAATCCATCCCAGGGCCACGCCGGCCAGCAGCAGCCCGGCATAAACGACGTGACGCGTCGGCGCCAGGGCGATGAGCAGATAGGAGCCGCCCAACAGGGCCAGCGCCAGACCCGCCAGCGGAATATGTGCCACCCGGCTGCCATAGCGCCCGTACAGCATCGCGGACAAGGCAAAACTCAGGGCGACAAGGCCGATGGCGACGCCGCTTTCGGTGCTGGAAGTCGCGAAGCGTTGCTGCAGCCAGAAGGGCATCTGCAAGGGTACCAGGTAGAAGGATATCTGGCTCAGGCCAACAAGCACGTAGACGAAGAGGGTCAGTCGCAACAGGGGCCACGGGAGCCTCGCCCTGGCGCGCCGGTCACCCGGCGCGTGAACCTGTCTGACCTGCGGCGGCTCGTAAAGGCTGAGAATGAACAGGGGCAGGAGCGCCGGCGCGGCCAGAAACATCAGGAAGGGAGGCCGCCAGCCCCCTTCCGCCAAAACGCCGCCCAGCACCAGGAAGAGGCTGTTGCCAATGCCCATCGCCGCCGCCTGCAGCCCCATGAAACGCGCCCTGGCGCGACCGCTGAAATAGTCGCTCAACAGGGCCGCCACGCTGGTCATGAGCCCGGCCACGGCGACGCCGAACAGGGCCCTGCCCAGGAGAATCGTGCCCATGTCGCTGGCCATGAACCCGGAGCTGCCCGTCAGACCGTATAGCAGGGCGGACGCGATGAACAGGGGCTTGCGCCCGTAGCGGTCCGCCACCCAGCCGACCAGCGGCGCCACCAGCACAATGACCAGCGCGGGGATCGTCAGCACCATGGGTACCTGCAGATCGCCGGCGCCGGCGAAGGCCTCGCGCATTTTGGGCAGGGCCGGCGCCAGGGGAGTGCTGCAAATGACCACCAGCACGCTGCCGGCCAGCAGGGACAGTTGCAGGGGCCAGCGCTCGCTGCGCTTGTCCAGCACCTGTTCTCGCATGCGACTGACCGGTTCAGGCAGTATTGTCTCCCCTCTCCCTGAGGGAGAGGGGCCGGGAGTGAGGGCCGTGAAAAACCATTTGTGCGACTATCTCATCTCTCGCAATAACAGAACCGTCATCTCCTCATCCTCGGGAAGGGCTCCCCCCAGGGTGAGAAAGGGAAAGAGGGCGACCATCAAATCAGGCGCTCGATCTGCGGTCGCAGCAGCGCCAGCAGCGCGCCGACCAGCAGGGTCAGGAAGCCAATGTTCAGCCAGTCCCCTGCCGATGCCGTGCCCGTACCCGTCAACTGCAGGATGAGAGGCGAGACAAACTGACCCAGATACAGGGAAGCCGAATAACTGCCCATCAGACGGCCGCGCAGGGCCTGCGGCGCGCCATTGGCCAGCAGCAGCTGGATGTTGGGCATGAACAGGCCCAGGCCCAGGCCGCACAGGACCATCGCGGCGTACACCATCAGGCTGTCCGTCGCCAGGGCGATCAGGACAAAGCTGCCGCCCATCACCGCCAGCGCCGCCCCTGCCAGGGGAATGTGCGCCACGCGCGTCCCGACGCGCCCGTAAACCAGCGCCCCCAGCGAGAAAAACAGGGCCAATACGCCGATCATCAGACCGTTCTCCGTGCTGCTCGCCCCAAGGCGCGATCGCAACAGAAAGGGCAGTTGCAGGGGCACCAGATTGAAAACGGCCTGGTTGAAGCCCACCATCAGGCAGGCAAACAGGGCAAGCCGCAGCAAGCGCGGCGACAGCGTCGGGGCCCGGTCCGGTCTCCTTGTCGCCGTCGCGCGCCCCGGCTCATACAGACTCCTCAGCATCAGGGGCGCCAGGGCCAGGGCCACCAGGTACATCAGAAAGGGTCGTTGCCAGCCGACCTCCGCCAGCATGCCGGCCAACACCAGAAAGAAGCCGCCGCCCAGCCCGCCGACCGCCGCCTGCAGCCCCATGAAACGCGCCCGCGCCGCCCCGCTGAAGTAGTCCACCACCAGGGTCGACACGCAGGTCATCAGGCCCGCCATGGCCATGCCGAGCAGCGCCCGTCCCGCCAGCAGGACGCCAATGTCCCGCGCCAGGTAGCCCGAACTACCCGCCAGGCCGTAGAGCAGCGCCGACAGGATCAGCAGGGGCTTGCGCCCGAAGCGGTCCGCCGTCCAGCCCGCCAGCGGCGACGCCAACACGATGACCAGCGCCGGCAGCGTCAGAATCATGCGCACTTGCAGGTCGCTGGCTTCAGTGAAGGCCGCGCGCAGTTGCGGCAGCGCCGGCGACAGGGAGGCGTTGGCCATCACCACCAGCATCCCGCCGCTCAATAGCGAGAAACGCAGCAGCCGGCCGTCGCTCCTCGCCGGGGCCGGCGCCAGAGGAGCCGCGATGGCCTGTGTTTCAGTCAGGGTTGGATTCCCTTGCGGACTGTACAATCCTGGCGCATGCCTAACGCATAAATGAGCGCGGCGTCGCGCGCAGGATACTGACCGTGACGCCGTCGTGGTCGATGTACTCACTGACCCGCGGTCTCATGTCCCCGGTCCAGATGTCCTCTTCGTAGACAGCCGCGTATTGCCGCTCCCGCTCGGCCTCGTCCGCGAAGCGCCGGAACCACACGTAACGGTAATTCTCCTCATCGACAAAACTGGCGGGGATGCACATCCCCTTTGACAGCTGATAGGGGATGATTTCCTCGTCCATGAACCTGACCCAGGCCTCCATCTTGCCCGGGAGCACAGGATACGAGCGCAATTCAAAGAACATGCCGGCCTCCATTTGCGGGGTCGCGCCAGTCTAGCGATTTGACGAGGCAGCGGCCATGACCGCCCGGCACCAATTTTGGCGGGCCCGGCAACAGCGGTCAGCGACCGATGCAATGCTTCCGGCCACGTCGTCGCCGTGGCAGCAAGGCCGTGCAGGGAAGTCCCCTGTCACCATTCGCTATACTTCCGCGCAGCTGCCCGGAGGACGCATGGCGAGCCTGCCCTTTACCATCAAGCCCGTTGAACTGCTTGGCGGCATCAACCCCGAGAGCGGCACGGCGCCCGTCTTCGATGCCACCTGGTACGCCGCCGGCGCCGTCAACGACGGTCTGGAATATCACGTCCCTCCCGGCGCGCTCGGCGAGGCCGCCTGGCTCACCACCGACATGCTGCTCGATGGCGACGAAAGCGTCGTCTTTCTGCTCGAACTTCAGGAAGAAGGGGACGGGCCCCGCTTTCAGCTACAGTTTGCGCTGCTGCCCCAGGCCTCCGCGCGTCTGCGTTTGCCGCTGGACGCGCTTTCGCTGGGACGGGCGCGCCTGTCGCGTGAAGGCGCATGGCTCAAACCCGCTGTCAACGGCGATGCCGTGCAGGCCGGCTCCGTGAGCCGACTGCGCCTGCTGGTGGCCACGCGTGGCGAGCAGCCCGCACGCTGGTGCATGACGCCCCTGGTCGCCAGCGCCGTCGAGCCTCTCGCGCTCGATCAGCCCGTCCTGCCGCGTGGCCCTCTGCTGGATGCCCTCGGCCAGACCGCCCTGCGCTCCTGGAGCGGCAAGAGCGAGCAACAGGCGGAAGTCAGCCAGCGCCTGCAGGACCAGCTCCACTCGGCCCCGACCCGGGCCTGGCCGCGCGATTTCACGGAACAGGGCGCGTGGCGCCGCGGCGGATTTGAGGCCAGCGGCTGGTTTCGCACCCACCACGACGGCCAGCGCTGGTGGCTGGTCGCGCCTGACGGCCATGCCTTCTGGTCGGCCGGTCTCAATGGCCTGCGCGCCTCGGTCGAGACCTGCATCTCACACATGCAGGGCGCGCTCGACTGGATTCCCGACACAACGGATTTCGAATTCGCCGCCGTCCGCCGCCAGCGCGAGGACCAGGAACTGGTTGACTTTTTGCAGGCCAACCTCATGCGCGCCTTCGGGCCCAACACCTGGCACCGTCACTGGACGACGATCGCCCGCTCCTGGCTGCATCGCGCCGGCTTCAACACCATCGGCCATCATTCCGAAGGCGGACCCGGTCGCTTTCCCGGCATTCCCTGGACGCGCACCCTGCAGCCCCTCGCCTGGCCCCGGGCCGCTTTCATCTGGCGAGACCTGCCCGACGTCTTCGACCCCCAATTCGTCGAGGATGCCCGCCTGCTTGCCTCGCAACTGCTCGCCTCGCGCGAGGACCGCAGCCTGCTCGGCTACTTCCTCATGGACACGCCCGCCTGGAGCCTGGGCGCCGAGCCGCCGGCTGCCGGCATGCTTTACAACACCGAGACCTGTCACAGCCGCCGCGCCCTGCTGGATTTTCTGCGCGAGCGCCACGGTGACGAAAAGACGCTCGGCAAGGCCTGGCACATGACCGTCGGCTTCGATGACATTCGCGCCGGCCGCTGGTCCGCCCCGCTGGGCCCTGCCGCCCGCAGGGACCTGACCGACTTCAGCGTGCTTCTGCTCAACCATTACTTCAACATTCTCACCACGACCTGCCGCAGCGTCGACCCCCACCACCTCAATCTGGGCATGCGCTGGCAGGGCCTGCCGCCGGACTGGTGCCGCCAGGTCCGTCACGGCAGCGACGTCTTCAGCATGAGTTGCGACAGCGCCCTGGTCTCCTCGCTCGACCTGGAACGCATTCAGGCGGAACAGGGCCTGCCCGTCTTGATCAGCGCCTGGAGCGTGGGCGCCCTCGACGCCGGGTTGCCCGCCAGCGGTCCCGGCCCGCGCGTGGCGCAACAGGACGCCCGCGGCCCGGCCCTGCGCGCCTGCCTCGAAAATGCCGCCGCCCTTCCAGGTTGTGTCGGCCTGCACTACGACTCATTCTACGATCGGTCCGCCCTCGGCGACCTGCAGGGCGAGGCCTGGAACAGCGGCCTGCTGGATATCTGTCACCGCCCCTGTGAGCCCCTGGTCGCCGCCGCGCGTCAGGCGCTGGATAACGTCTACGCGCTCGCTTCCGGGGAAGTCTTGCCCACCCGCGACTCACCGCAGATTTTCGCCTCTCTCGCTTACTGACTCACTCAAGGTTGCCAGGCCAGAACCGCCCCTCTGCCTGAACGGACTGCCGCGGCCAGGGCGGCAGGCACATTGGCGATCGCCGCGCCCCCGAGCTGCCTGTACAGCGTCATCCGCTGCCAGGGTCATCACGTCGGATTGTTGCGCTCTTTCCAGTCGCGCCACTGGGCAGGAGTCAGGCTGTCGGTGACAGGTGACTCATAATCGCGCTCGACAACCACTGTGGTGTTGTCGTCAAGAAAGACGTCCACTCGATCCGCAGAAAAGACAATGATGTCGCCCATCGATCCGCCAAAGCGATTCGAAAAGTCCTGACGTGGCTGTATTCTGTATTGCAGAATATTTTCTCGAACTGAATCAATTTCCTCGAATTGATGCACGGTTGTTTTGACCCGGGCGCCGGCCCTGACATTTCCCGAGGCGCTTCCTGGACTCTTCAGCGGTATTTCTGGAGCGCGGTGAAATCTGAACGTCGCTCCATGGTCGATCAGAAATTCCATCTCGTGATAATTGCCGGCTATGGCGGACATGTCCACGCCCTTGTTCTTCACCCAAATCTCCATAAAAACGCCATCTCTTGTTCCTCGCACAAAAATGCCGCCAGGAATCCGTTCGCTATGCGACCACTCTTCCCCGTAAACAGGAGACAGGCTGGTGGAAGTGTATGCCTTGTTGTGCCACAGCTCTCCCGGATCCATTTTCTTCATCTTGTCCGCTACATCGCCAGTCATTCCGCGCCAGACCAGTTCCGGCGGATCAGGCGATGACGGGTCTGACCTGACCAAATCAAACAGTCTGCGGAGGCCTTCGCGAACTTTGTCAACGTCTGTTGGCATGGCCATTTCACCTCCAGTAATTTCGCTGCGAACAGGCACTTTAATCGCTATACCGGTGGCATACAAAGACTTTCTTCAGCTATAGCAACGAGGCCAATTGCACATTTTCTGGCATCCATCAACCATTGTGGGCCATCATATGCCTCAAAAGGGCAGACCTGCCTCGCCATCCGCATCCGGGAGACCTCCATGAAACGTCACGCCATCGTCGGCACCGGCGGCCGCGCCGGCATGTACGTCCAGGCCCTCTGCGATACCTGGAGCGCCGACAACTGCCTCGTCGCCCTCTGCGACCTCAGTCGCGTTCGTATGGCCTGGCACAACGGCCGTATGCAGGATCTTTACGAGCACCCGCCGGTGCCCGCCTACCACGCCGACGATTTCGATCGCATGGTCGCCGAGACGCGTCCCGACGTCGTCATCGTCGCCACCATGGACTCCGCGCACCACCTCTACATCATCCGCGCCATGCAACTCGGCTGCGACGTCATCTGCGAAAAGCCCATGACCATCGACGACGAGAAGGCCCGCGCCATTTTCGATGCCATCGCGACGACCGGCCGCCAGTTGCGCGTCACCTTCAACTACCGTTACGCCCCGGCCCACTCACGCCTGCGCGAACTCGTCGCGGCGGGCACCATCGGCCGTCCGCTGCACGTTTCCCTGAACTGGCTGCTGGATACCAGCCATGGCGCCGACTACTTCCGTCGCTGGCATCGCGAAAAACACAATTCCGGCGGCCTGCTCGTCCACAAGGCCACCCACCATTTCGACCTCGTCAACTGGTGGATCGACTCCTGGCCGCAGCAGGTCTCCGCCATCGGCGACCTGAAATTCTACGGTGCGGCCAACGCCGCCGCGCGCGGCGAACACTACAGCTACGACCGTTACACGGGCGAGCCCGCCGCCCGCGACGATCCCTTCGCCCTCTTCCTCGATGAGGACCCGGCGCTGACCAGTCTCTACCTCGATGCGGAGGCCGAGACCGGCTACCGTCGCGACCGCAACGTTTTCGGCGAGCCTGTCACCATTGAAGACACCTGCTGCGTCACCGTCCGCTACCGCAGCGGCGCCCAGCTGGCCTACAGCCTCGTCGCCTATGCCCCCTGGGAGGGCTATCGCGTCGCCATCAGCGGCACGCGCGGCCGCCTCGAACTCGACGTCGTCGAGAGCACCAAGACCGCCGCCGGCAAGACTTCGGCGGAGGCCGAGGAGCGTCATATCGCCGCCAGCAAGGGCGCTTACCGCCACACAGAACTGCGCGTGTTTCCGCACTTCGCCGACTCCTGGACGGCGGATATTCCCGTCGCCGGGGGCGGCCACGGCGGCGCCGATCCGCTCATGCTCGAGCAACTCCTCTCGCCCAATCCGCCCCATGATCCGCTGGGTCGCGGCGCCAGCCACCTCGACGGCGCGGCCTCCATTCTCACCGGCATCGCCGCCAATCGCTCCATCGCCACCGGCCGGCCCGTGAACGTCGACGACCTGCTGCAGCTGCCATGAACCCGTAGAATCACATGTAACTCCCCTTTCCCTGAAGGGCTCCCGCGACTCAGCGGGAAAGGGGCAGGGGGTGAGGGCTGCCAATGCGTCAGCCATGCACAGAAAGGCTCGCACCATGCTGCTTGAAGGAAAAGTCGCGCTGGTCACCGGCGCCGCCTCCGGCATCGGCCGCGCCACGGCTCTCCGTTTCGCCCGGGAAGGCGCTCGCGTCGGCCTGCTGGACGTCAACCCCGACAGCCTCGACGAGGCCACCGCCGAGGTAGACGCTGAAGCCAGGAAGTTTCGCCCCCTCTCCCTGAGGGAGAGGGGGACGGGGGGTGAGGGCGCCCTCGCCATGCCGCTGCTCGCCGACGTGCGTGACCCGGCCGCCCTGTCCGCCGCCGTCGCGCAACTCAGCGACCGTTTCGGTCAACTCGACATCCTTTTCGCCAACGCCGGTATCCCCGGCGTATGGGCCCCGGTGGAAAACATCACACCCGACGAGTTCGATCATCTCATCAGCGTCAACGTCAAGGGCGCCTTTCTCAGCGTCCAGGCGGCCCTGCCGGCCCTGCGCGCCCAGGGAGGCTCCATCGTCATCACCTCGTCCGTCACCGGGACTAACATGTTTTCCCAGGGTGGCGCCTCGATCTACGCCACCACCAGGGCCGCCGTACTGGCCTTCGGCAAGATGCTGGCCTTCGAGCTGGCGCAGGACCGCATCCGCGTCAACGTCGTCTGTCCCGGCGGCGTCGCCACCAACATCCTTGATCACATCACCCTGCGAAACCAGGAGGCGCTGCCCGGCGGAGACGAGCAACTCGACGGCGTCCCGCTCACGGACGGGGAAGCGGCCACGCCGGACCAGATCGCCAGCGTCGTGCTCTTCCTCGTCTCCGACCTGGCCAGCTACGTCACCGGCGAGGTCGTCGTCGTCGACGGCGCCGTCTCCATCCTGCGCGGCTGACCCTGCCCGGGGAAAGGGTTGTCGTGCGG
>DAOUIB010000117.1:0-5568 GCA_034428275.1 Anaerolineae bacterium | reverse complement strand
CTTCGCCAACGTTTCCGGCTGCCATGGCGTCCTCCCGCCCTGTGTGCAAGACCGGCACAATTGTAGTGTACCTGCTGCATGGAGGCAAGCGTTCGACGCCGGGTCCGCTTGAGAATCGCCAGGGCGGCTGCTATGCTGAAGCCGTGAGCAGGGAAACCAGGATTCGCAGGGCAACAGCCGCAGATCTTCCTGCGCTGGTCGATTTGTGGCTGGAAAAGATGGCCTTGCTACAGCTATCGGACACTCGAACAAGACTTGCGCCGGACGCAGATCTGCGACGGCTGGCAGCCATGAAAAACTGGATCGAAGACCGGGACTTTTGCTTGCTCGTCGCCACCAGGGAGACGAGCTCCGAAGGATATATCCTTGGTTGCGAAGGAAAGGCTGAGCCCGGGTTGTTGCCGCTCAGACGCGGCCTGGTTCTGGAGATGACCCTTGCCATGCACAGCGATCTCAATGGCATCGGCGTAGAGCTGTGGGCGGCCCTCAGGAAATGGTTTGGCGACAGAGGGCTTGACGAGGCCATCGTCGAGGTCTCAAGCCGGCAACCGGTAGAGCAGGCCTTCTGGCGCAGTCTGGCGGCCAGGGAAATGACGGACCATCTGTGGCTGCGAATATGATCCGGCCCGCCCACGCCGGCGACGCGGTCGCCATTGGCCGCCTGTGGCAGCAACTCGTGGCCCACCATCAAAAGATTGACGCGGCCATGCCCCGTGCAACGCCGGACGGGCCGATGCGTTACGGGCGTTCCCTGAGCGATCGTCTGGCAGACAGCCACACCCAGGTTTTCGTCGCCGAGGAAGAAGGTCGCGTCGTGGGCTACGTGCTGGGCGTCGTGGTGGACCTGATGCCAGACATGTTTGAACAGCAGGCAGGTGGCTTTCTGGCGGACATCTTTGTAGAGGCCGGTTTCCGACGTCAGGGGCATGGACGGGCGCTGGTCAGCGCCCTCACGGACTGGTTCAGGCAGCAGGGACTGGGACACTACGAGTGGCACGTGCCGACCAGCAATTCTGACGCCCTGGCCTTTTGGCGCGAAATGGGCGGAAAGCCCTGGCAAATGCGCATGCGAGCGGAGCTGGGAGAAGCCGCATCATGACAGAAGCGCTTTATCTGAAAGACAGTTACCTGCGCTGTTTCAGGGCGCGGGTCGTCGCAGTCCATGAGGAACAGGGGGCGCTGGTTCTCGATCGAAGCGCCTTTTATCCGGGCGGAGGCGGGCAACCGGGTGACGTCGGGGTGCTTCGGGTGAACGACCGGGCGCTGCCGGTCACGCAGGTCAAACGGGGCCATGTCCACGTTGTCGACGGCCCGCTGCCGCCTGAGGGTGCGGAAGTGCAGGGCGAACTGGACTGGGATCGCCGTTACGAGTTGATGCGTACGCACAGCGCCATGCACGTCCTCTGTGGTGTGGTGTGGCGCGATTACGGGGCCAGCGTCACCGGCGGCAACATGCAACCCCTGCGGGGACGAATGGACTTCGAATTCGAGCGCATGGAGAAGGAACTGGTGGCAGAAATCGAGGCTGCCATCAACGTCGAGGTGGACGCGGAACGCGACATTCGCATCAACACCTTGCCGCGTGAGGAAGCCTTTCAGATCCCGGACCTGATCCGCACAAGGATCAACCTGCTGCCGGAAGGCATAAGGGAAGTGCGCACAGTGGAAATCGTCGGGCTGGACCTGCAGGCTGACGGTGGCACGCACGTCGCCAACACCCGGGAAATCGGCCCGCTGCGCATCGCCGAGTATCGCAGCAAGGGCCGCATCAACAAACGCATCACGCTTCAGCTGTGACGGAACGGCCATGCGTCGTCTTCACGCTACCGGCAGGCGCGAGCGATTTGTAGCCAGCGGTGTTTATCATGGCGGGGATGGACTGAGGGAGTACTGGAGCATTCATGAGGTCGGCAGCGGGGCGCAGTTCATTCGCGTCGACCGGGATGGCCGCGACTGCGGCAGGCGCTGTTTGCTGCAGGAAGCGCTGCGCAATGCCAACGGCGACCTTGAACGGGTCGATCAGCACCTATACGGCCTGAACGGGCAGCCGGTGGCCAGGTTGCGCTGCACGCGATATCAGAACTCTGTGGAAATTGACCTGAATTCCCGGTCCGGTCGCTGCAGGGTGGAAATGTCTTGTGACGGGGACTGCCTTTTGCTGATGCCCGGCATCCTGCTCGCGGGAATGGCCACGTCACAGGCGGCGGAGATGCCGCAAGCGGTCGATACATTACAGGTAACGCAGGTTGGTGACAGCTTTGCCTGGGAACGACGGACCCTGGCGGCGAGCTGCGGGCCACCGGTTCAGGTAAGGACCGGCGCAGGTGACCGGAAGGCGCGGGCCTGCAAATGGAGCGACTCCGACCGGAGCTACTGGCTCGACCTTCATGACATCACACTCCGAATCGAGGACCGAACCTCTTGTATCGAACTGAGCCGGTACGCCCGTCGCCATGACTGATTTTCTGCGTTTTGGCACGGCCCGGTTGCGCGCCTTTTTCCTGCTAATCGCCCTGACCGGCCTGGCCAGTCTGGCGCTCAACGCCCTGGATGCAACGGAGAATCCCTGGACCACTCCGCTGCAGACCTTGCTGGCGTTCAGCGTGCCTGTCGGGGCTGTTGGCATCTATGTCTCCGGGCTGGATCCCTCTTCGCGCCGGCGCTCAATTATCATTTTGCTGCCGGTGGCGTTGGCGTTGCTTCTGACTCTGGTCGTTGAGGCCAACCTCAGGTTGCCCCTGGCCGGCGTGGCCCTGGGATGGGCCCTGGCCGGCTGGTTCCTGTTCAGGCCCAGGCAGCCGCGACAGCTCCAGATCGCGATTCGGGCCCTGCGGCGGGGACGGCACGGAGAAGCGCTCGCGGCCATGGATGAACTCGTCAGGCTTGAGCCGGAGGTCGCAGCCCATTACCGCTTGCGCGCGGAAATCCTGCGGCTGGATGGCGATCTCTCGCGGGCGAGCCGTGACTACCGTTGCATGACTCGATTGGCGCCAGGCGATGCCGGCGCATGGAACGGCCTTGCCGAAGTGTTGCTTCAGGCAGGGCGGCATCAGGAAGCGCATGAAGCCGCCCGTCAGGCCGCCCGTCTGGCGCCTGGCGACTGGGTTGCCAGTTACAACCTGGCGATGATTGAGGACCGCCTGGGTCTGGCGGCCCCTGCGCTTGAACACGCAGGCGAGGCCCTGGCCGCCAATGTGCCGGACGCCCGTCACCGCCTTTTGTTGAGCCTCTATCTCGCGCGGGCCCGAATGCGTCTGGGGGACAGAATGGGGGCGGAAGAGGCCCTGCAACACTTGCGGCGCGAAGGCAAGGGGCTGGAAGAATGGGAACACTTGCTGGCGCATGAACAGGCCGCAACCCTGCGCAAGGCGCTGGAAGATGACATTCAACTGGCCCGCACGCTGATGAAAGACGACGCGGCGCCGGACGGGCTCGTTTGAGGCGGCGCATGGGCAACTGCGCTTTCGACGATGATTCACATCCTGATTGAATTCTGGCGCGGCCTGCAGCGCTGGGAGAGACCGGCCCGCCTGTCGCTGAAACTCGGTTTGCTGGCGCTTGTTCCCTTGCTCTTGTTGTGGCTGACCGGCCCGGAGTCGCTGCGACGGCCGGCGCTGGCCGGGCTTTGTGGCCTGGGGTTGGGCCTGCAGATGGTGTTCCTGTGGGCCTGGCGCGGCATGCTCAGCGACTGGACCCGCGCGCAGCGTCTGTATCTGGATGGTGAATTCGAGGCAGCCTGCGATTTGCTGCAATCGCGCCGCGCCGCTGGCCGCGCCGACATGCGTGCACTCACCCTGCTGGGAAACGCCCTGCGAATGCGCGCCTTGCTGGAGCAGAGCGAGACGGTCCTGCGCGAGGCGCAGGCCGAGGCGCCGCGACACGCCTTTCCGCTCACCGGCCTGGGTCGCACCCTGCTGGCGCAGGGCCGCTATGCGGAGGCCGTCGACACATTCGAGGCTGCCATTGAACGCGGCGCGCCGGAGGTGGTGGCGCTGGATCTGGGCGAGGCCCTTTACCACTCCGGTGACGTCAGCCCGGCCGTTGTGCAGTTGCAAACCGGACTGGAAGCGACCGGGGATTCCGGTCGTCGGCTGATCGCGGAGATGTTGTTGCAGCGGGCGGGCGCCGCCGCAGGACCGGATGAAGGTCTGTTGCAGGAGGGCTTGCCCTGGCTCGAGGCTCAGGCAGAGCGTTTTGCGTCAACGGATTATGGTCGCGCCCTGCAGTCCCTTTTGGACGCGGCCCGTGCCGACAGGAAACTCTGAGGTTGAATTCGTCGCCCTGACGGGATTATTATCGCTCTGAACGGACACGAGCAGGAGGTGATTGCGTGGCAGCGAGGGTTTTGCTCGCGCCGCGGTTCATTCCGCGCCGACGGTGACGCTTCTCATAGTGGCGATCAACCTTGTTGGCAACAGACTGAGAGGAATGAACCATGTTCAGGGACGTTAACTCCCGGGTCGACATCCAGAAACTCGAACAGGATCAGCTGGATTTCTGGCGCGACCAACAGATTTTTCAGCGCACAATGGACGAACGTGAGGGCGGGCCTGGCTACGTCTTCTATGAGGGTCCGCCGACCGCCAATGGCAAGCCCGGCAGCCACCATGTCCTGTCACGCGCCTTCAAGGATATGTTCCCGCGCTACAAGACGATGCAGGGTTTTTACTGCCTGCGGCGTAGCGGCTGGGATACGCACGGCCTGCCCGTGGAGATCGAGGTCCAGAAGGAACTGGACCTCAAAAGCAAGGAAGACATCGAAAGTTATGGCGTTGCCGCGTTCAACGACATGTGCCGGGCCAGCGTCCAGCGCTACATCACGGACTGGGAGCAACTTACCGAACGCATCGCTTTCTGGGCGGATCTGGACAACCCCTATATCACTTTCACCAACGACTACATCGAAAGCGTGTGGTGGATCCTGCGTCAGTTATGGGACAAGGGGCTGATATACCGCGGGCACAAGGTCGTGCCCTACAGCCCCAGTTCCGGCACCCCACTTAGCAGCCATGAGGTGTCGCTGGGCTACAAGACGGTCACCGATCCCTCGGTGTTCGTTCGCTTCCGCCTGAAAGAGCAACCGGACGTTTCCCTGCTGGCCTGGACGACGACCCCATGGACGCTGCCGGGCAACGCTGTGCTGGCCGTCGGCGAGGACATCGCCTACGCGCAGGTAGAAGGGCCGGACGACGAGGGCAACCCCGAGCAACTCATCCTGGCGGAAAAGCTGCTGGCTCAGGTGCTGGATGAGCCGGAACGATATCAGGTCGTACGTCGCCTGAAAGGAAGGGAACTTGCCGGGCTGCGCTACGAGCCGCTCTACAGCTTCCTTCCCACCGACAAAGACCATGCCTACGTGGTCACGGCGGACTTTGTCAGCACTGACGATGGCACTGGCATCGTACACGTCGCGCCTGCCTACGGCGTCGATGACATGGCCCTGGGTGAGGAACATGACCTGCCCCTGTTCAGGGCGGTGGTGGAAGACGGCTGTTTTGTCAGGGAAGCCGGCTCCTTCGCCGGCATGTGGTTCAAGGATGCCGACAGGGAGATCATCCGCGACCTCAC
>DAOUIB010000116.1:0-1539 GCA_034428275.1 Anaerolineae bacterium | reverse complement strand
GACGTGAACCCCAGTTCCTGCGCCATGGCGTGGCGGTCGACGGCCAGCGGCGTACCGGCAAGCGCCCCCGAACCAAGGGGCAGCGCGGCGGCGTTGCTGCGCGCTGCGGCCAGCCGTTTCCGATCGCGCTGCAACATCCAGAAAAAGCCCAGCAGCCAGTGCGCCAGCACGACGGGCTGCGCCGGCTGCAGATGCGTGTAGCCGGGCATCAGCGTGTCCAGATGATCCGCCGCCCGCTGCACCAGGGCCTCCTGCAGTTCACGCAGACGGCCGCCGATGGCCTCGCAGGCGCCCATGCACCAGAGTCGGAAGTCCGTCGCCACCTGGTCGTTGCGGCTGCGGCCGGTGTGCAGCTTGCCGCCAACCGGCCCGACCAGTTCCGTCAGACGCCGCTCCACCGCCGTGTGGATGTCCTCGTCGCCAGGCCTGAGTTCGAAAACGCCCCCGTCAAATTCCTCCAGCACCTGCTGCAGACCGTTCACGATTTGATCGGCTTCGTCCTGCGACAGGATCCCGGCGCCGACCAGCGCCCGCGCCCAGGCCTGACTGCCGGCGATGTCCTCCCGGTACATGCGGCGGTCAAAGTGAATGCTGTCGTTGAGCGTCCTCAGGTCTTCATCGCTTGGCTCGGCGAAACGACCGCCCCACAAGGCCATGGCAACCTCCTGAAAGCCTGGTGCTGTCTGCTATTGACGGTAATGGCTGCGTCCCGTGCGTTCGATGTCCTGCTGCGCTTCAACCTTGAGCGGCAGGCCGAAGAGACGAATGAAGCCTTCCGCGTCTTTCTGGTCGTAAACGTCTTCCTCGCCAAAGGACGCGTAGTCCTCGCGGTAAAGGCTGGTGGGGCTCTTGCGCCCCGCCAGAATCAGATTGCCCTTGTATAGCTTCAGGCGAACCGAGCCGTTCACCTGTTGCTGCGTCACGTCGACGAAGGCATCCAGCGCCTCGCGCAGCCGGGTGTACCATTGACCGTTGTACACCAGCTCCGCATATTTCGAGGCCAACAGGTCCTTGTATTGCATCGTCTGCTTGTCCAGGGTGATGCTCTCCAGCGCCCGATGCGCCCGCAGCAGGACCGTGCCGGCCGGAGTCTCGTAAACGCCATGGCTCTTCATGCCGACCAGCCGGTTTTCGACGATGTCGCTGCGGCCGATGCCGTGCTCGCCCGCGATTCGATTCAACTGCTGGAACAGTTCGACCGGAGCGATCGACTCACCATCCAGCGAGACCGGATAGCCCTTCTCGAAGCCCAGCTCGATCAGGCGGGCTTCGTCCGGCGCGTCCTGCGGGCTGTTGGACAACTTGTACATCGATTCTTCCGGCTCGTTCCAGGGGTCTTCCAGCAGGCCACCTTCGTGGCTGAGGTGGAAGATGTTGCGGTCCCGACTGTAAATGTCGCGTTCCGTATGCGTCACCGGCACGTTGAATTCTTCGGCGTAGGCCAGGGCGTCCTCGCGGCTGCGGATATCCCACTCGCGCCAGGGCGCGATGACCCGTAACCTGGGGTTCAGGGCCATGACGGTCAACTCGAAGCGCACC
>DAOUIB010000115.1:0-11349 GCA_034428275.1 Anaerolineae bacterium | reverse complement strand
TTGTGGCCGCCGCCGTCGCGGCCTACCTTTACTACCTTGAACTCTTTCTTCTGCTTGCCCTGAATCTTTACGCACTTGTCAGCCTGCGCGATCGGGGGCGGCTGATGCGTCGATGGTTGACGGCGCAATTGCTGTTGGCGGCCATACTGGCGCCCTGGTATCTGCAGGAACGGCTGCTGCTGGGCAGCGGCTATGGCGGCACGGCCGGCGCCACGGAATCGCTGCAACTGGTCACCTGGCTCTTGCCTGCCCTGCAGTTTGGGCGCAATTTGCCGCCGGACATCACCGCTCGCAGCGCCCTGCTCGTAATCTGCTCCCTTTTGGCCGGTCTGTGGTTCATGCTGCGGCGGAACAACCGCTACACGCTCTATGTCGGCCTTTCTGCTTTCTTGCCACCCCTGCTGCTGGGCCTGGTGGCCACGCGCCTCAACGTCTTTGCGCCGCGTTATGTGCTCGCCAGTGCGCCCGCCTGCCTGCTGCTGTTGGCAAGCCTTGGTGAGACGCTGTGGCGACGGGCCCTGTGGACCCGCGTCCTGGCCGCAGGCGTCTTTTCGGCATGGATCGCCCTGATGCTGCTCGGCCTGAACAACGCCTGGTTTAACCCTGAATTCGCCAAATCTCCGGACTGGCGCGGCCTCGCACAGTATCTGCACCGGGAGACAACCCCGCGAGACATGGTCATTCAGACCGCTGCTGACGAGGCCTTCACTCTCTACTACGCTGACAGGACGGACTCCCTGCGATTGCCGGCCAACCCGGTCCAGGAAGAGGTCGATATTCTTGAGGCGCTGCGCTCCGCCCGCTTGACCCATGACAACTTGTGGCTCGTCGCCAGTCCACCTGCCGGCTGGCCCAATCGCAATGTCCCCCTGGACTGGCTGGAAGCCAACATGCAACTCCTGCGGACGACACAAATCGGCACCCTGCCCGTTCACCAGTACCGGTCCTGGGAAGTTCGTGCGGAGGAACTTGCGGCGGAGGACCTGGCGAGCTTTCCTCAGGTAGCCGGGATCGCGGGCGCCAAAACCGGTCGCACGCCCACCGATCTTGTCGTCCAGCTGGTATGGCGGGCGGTCGGACAATCGGACACGTCATTGAAGGCCTTTGTGCATCTCTACGACGCGCGCGGGCCGGCAAATGGTTCACCGCTGTGGAGCCAGGACGACCAGTTCATACAGGACGGTCGGGCGGACCCGCGTCGGTGGGAGAGCGGATCCCTGCTGCGCGACGTCTACCACCTGGCGCTTGCGGGAATCCCGCCAGGGCATTACGGACTTTACGCAGGCCTGTATGACCCGGAAAGTGGCGAACGCCTGAAAACGGACCGGGGCCTGGACAGCGTCCTGGTTGCCCAGGTCACCCTTCAGGGACCCGGGCGCGGCAAGGGCTAAACGTTCCAGGCTTGCAGGACGACAATCAGCAAGGGGACCAGTCCGGCCACGGCAATCAGGGCAATGAAAGCCAGAAGAATGGTCACGAGGTCCAGATCGCCCGCCAGGCCAGGCTCCTCCCGCGGGGACGGCTCCGGCGAGTCTGACACAACCTGCCCGTCCCGATGAGAGGGTCGTTGGCCGGGATTCCCCGGAACAGCATTTGCGCCGGCCTGCGCCGACCCCTGACCGTCAGCCGATGATGGCGCCGGTATACGCCCCTGACCGGGATGGGGACCTGGCGCGGGCGACGTGTAGGCGCGACTGTGGTCGCGCAAACTGCCAAGCACCTTGCCCAGCTGGTCCGCCGTGCGAAAACGCGCCGCAGGGTCCTTTTGCATGACGCGTTGCACGATTTTGGAGACATTCTCCGGCACGGCGGCATTGACGTCGATGACGTGCGGCACCCGTTTGTTGACGTGGGCCTGCGCCAACTCCTGCGGGCTGTCGCCGCCGTAGGGCAACTCACCGGTCAACATCTCGAACAACACCACCCCGATGGAGTAGACATCCGCCGCCGGCGTGGGCCGCAGACCCCTGGCCTGTTCAGGGGAATAGTAGTGGGGGCTGCCCCATACGATCTGTTGTTGCCGCGCCGGCAGCGTATCGCTTAACGCCTGGGCGATGCCGAAGTCGGCCACTTTCACCTTGTTGTCCGAAGTCAAAAGGATGTTTTGGGACTTCACGTCCGCATGCACGAAGCCGGAGCGGTGCGCGAATCCAATGCCGGCGCAGATCTGGATGGCAAGCTCAACGGCCTCGTCAACCGGCAGCAAACGCCTGCTGCGGATGATTTTTTTCAGGTCCTGTCCCTCAATGAACTCCATGACCATGAAATGGGTGTTGCGGTCGCTGCCCACGTCATGCACGGTAACGATGTTGGGGTGCGCCAGCCGGGCAACCGACCGGGCCTCGTTGCGAAAGCGCTTTACAAATCCGGGATCGCTGGTGAGGCTGGGCCGCAAGACCTTGACGGCAACAACCCGCGCCAGGCGCTGGTCCAGCGCCTTGTAAATCACCGCCATGCCACCGGAGCCCAGTTGTCCGAGGAGACGATAGCGCTGGTTAAGAATGTTATCGGCGGGTGCCATGTCCGGGCCCGGAAGTATTCAACTGCCTCGTCAGCGCATGGAGAACTGTTCAGCCAGCTTCAGGGCGCTCCGATCCGTTAAAGATGCCAGGAAATCTACCACTGCCCGAACGGGCTCGCCATCCGCCAAACGCCTGCGCCACCAGGGGGGCATGGCATCCGGTCTGGCCAGACAGGCAGCGAAAGTCGTTTCAATACATTCGCTGGCGAGCCTCGCCGCAGGCCGCAGCTTTTCGTGAAGATACATGCGCTCGTAAAGAAAGTCGGCGAGTTCGCCTTTCATGGCCAGCAGAGCCTCACTGTGTGCGACGACATCGTCGCTGTGTGACTGCAGGTCACTGGATGATTTCGGGGACAGCACTTCCAGCCGGGCTGCAGTTTCCGACAATACGTCTTCAACCTGCAGTCCGATTAATTCCCGGATGAACAGGTGCCGTGAAACGCCATCCTCTTCGCCGGCATTCGGCTGACCGTCAAGCCTCTGTCCCAGGAGGCGCCAGATTTCAATCGTTTCCAGATCAGCCCGACGCAACAGGCCTGACTGAAGTCCATCGTCCAGGTCATGCGCCTGGTAGGCGAGCGAGTCGCTGATGTTGGCGATTTGCGCCTCCAGACTGCCGCGAAGCCCGGGGTCGAAGCCCGTCAGCGCTGCCAGGTCGATTTCGCTCTTGTGACGCATCATGCCTTCCAGCGTCTCCCACGTGAGATTCAGGCCGGGCCAGGCCGGGAAACGACTTTCAAGTTGCGTGACGATGCGCCAGGCCTGCAAATTGTGATCGAAGCCGCCCACCCCGGTTGCCAGGCGATCGAGGATGGCTTCTCCTACGTGACCGAAGGGCGGATGTCCCAGGTCATGCGCCAGGCAAATCGCCTCGACCAGATCCTCATTGGCGGACAGCGCGCGAGCCAGCGCCCTGCCGATTTGCGCCGTTTCCAGCGAATGGGTCAGACGCGTCCGGTAGTAATCGCCGGCGTCATTGAGAAAGACCTGGGTCTTGTACTGCAAGCGGCGAAAGGCGGCTGCATGAATGATGCGGTCCCTGTCTCGCTGAAAGGCCGTACGCCGGGCCGCTTCGGCTTCCGGGTGCGCCCTGCCCCGGCTGTCGGCGCTCAACAGCGCCAGGGGGCCGACAGTCGCCCTTTCAACCTGCTCCAGTTCCAGACGATCGCGGATCATGCTCCCGCTCGGCATTTCTTCCGTCCATTGTAGCCCGACCCGCGGCAACCTGGTGCCAGCCAGCTTCGGTGCAATGTGCTATACTCCGCCCTCAGGGTCGGACGCAAAAGGTGTCGGCCCGCGAGGCCTTGCCATGGATATTAACCAGACAGTCCGCATGATCGAATGGCTGGACGAGGAGCGCCGCCGCGACAAGGCCAGCATAGCCCGAATGGAAGAGCGTTTGGCAATTCAGCAGGAAATGCTCGATGTCCTGCAAACGCGCCTGATCGGGATCGAAAGTGAACACTCCGCGCTACGCAACGTGCAGCCCGGCGCCAGTCGGGAACGGGAGGTTGTCGAAGGATTGCGCGCGGAACTGCTGCAACGGCTGGAGGCTGGCGAAGCGCGCCGACGCGACGCCGAGGAAGAGGCCGTTCGTCGGTCAGACCTGCTGCGCGAGCAACTGGACCGACCCATCCGTGAACTGGAAAACAAGCTCGCGGAGATGGAACGCAGTCAGGGCAGCCTGCCCGCCTTCCAGACGGAGAGTGACCGGGTCACCGGGGCCATGTATGAACTCGGCCAACGCATTGACGATCTCTATCGTCAACTGGAGGAACCGGAGCGGCGGCTGTCCATGCTGGAGGAACAGCGGCGACAGGACAGTCGCAGCCACAGTGCCACGGCGGCAGAACTTCCGGAAATGCAAAGGCAGATCGACGCCGGCCGCAACAAGCTGGCCCTGGTCGAAGACCTTTTATTGCGCACGGAAGGCCAGTTGCGGGAACTGGCTTCCAGCGAACTGGAACGACGCGATTCCATCCAGTCCTTCATTGATTCCCAGGGCTTGCATTCGCGCCAACTGGAACAGCTCATCGAAGCCTACAGCGCGCGCTTCTCCGAATACGACGTCAACATGGAACACTTTTCCCGGCGCTTCGAGACCTGGGCAGAAGTCTTTCGGGAAATGAAATCCCTGGTAGACCGCTTTGAACGCAACCAGGAACGTCTTGAGCTTCGTTTCAACGAATTGATCGAAGTGCAACGCATCGCGGAAGAACGTTTGCGCCAGGACTGGGAACGGCTGAGCGATGAGGAACAACGTCGGCGCAAGCAGTTCACCCTGGCCAACGATGAAGTGTGGCGCAGCCACGACCGCGAATTCGAGCGCTTCGTCAAGGCCATCGAAAACCTGCGCGAACGTTTTCCACCGATTGAGGATGCGCTGGAACGAATCTGGATGCTGGAACGCGAACGCGTACGGCGCCACCACGAACGCGATCTCTCCCTCTTGCAGGAATACGACCGTGAGCAGGACGGCGGGCTGCTGTCCGCCGCGGATGACGAGTTACCCGGCAGCAATGGCATGGATCGCAACAACAGTTGACGATGCGCGTCATTGGCACGGCAGGCCACGTTGATCACGGCAAGACCACACTGGTCAGGAGTCTGACGGGGATAGACACAGACCGTCTGGCGGAGGAAAAGGCCCGCGCCCTCACCATCGATCTGGGATTCGCCTGGCTTGCGCTCCCGGATGGTGAGCAACTGGGGATCATCGACGTCCCCGGCCATCGCGACTTCATCGAGAACATGCTCGCCGGGGTCGGCGGTATCGATGCCGTCCTGCTGGTGATCGCCGCCGACGAAGGCGTGATGCCGCAAACCCGTGAGCATCTGGCGATTCTGGACCTCCTGGGCATCAATGCCGGTCTGGTCGCGCTTTCACGGGTCGATCTGGTTGACGATCCGGAGTGGCTGGAGTTGGTGGAAGACGAAGTGCAGGACCTGCTCGCCGGCACCAGTCTGGCGGATGCACCAATCCTGCCCGTGTCGGCCACTACCGGCGCCGGCATGGAGGCCTTGCTGACACAGCTGGGGGCGCTGCCCGGGGGTGGTCCGTCCCGACAAGATTTCAGCCAGCCGCGACTGCCGGTTGACCGCGTCTTCACCATGAGCGGATTCGGCACGGTCGTCACCGGAACGCTGGGCGGAGGACCCCTGCGCGTCGGCGACGAGGTCGAGTTGCAACCCGGCGACTTGCGCGGGCGGATCCGCGGCCTGCAGTGTTACCAGCAGAAGGTCAGCGAGGCCGGGCCCGGCTCACGCGTGGCTGTGAACATCAGCGGATTGGCAACAGCGGACGTCGCCCGCGGCCATGTTTTGGCAGGGCCGGGTCAAATCAGACCCACAAGGCTGGCGGACCTGCGCTTTCGCTACCTTGCCTCCGCAACTCGCCCACTTGCCCACAACGCAGAAGTCAAGTTCTTCTCGGGCACCTGCGAATCCCTCGCCCAGGTCCGGATGCTGGAAGGCGACGAATTGTCGCCCGGTGAATCCGGCTGGCTGCAACTTCGCCTGGCCAGCGACCTGCCACTCAGCATGGGAGACCGCTACATTTTGCGATGGCCTTCCCCGGCGGAAACGATTGGCGGCGGGACCGTCCTGGACCCCCATCCTGGCCGGCAGTGGCGACGCAACCAGCCCCAGGTCCTGCAGCGCCTGCGCATTCTGTCCGAAGGGAGCCCGGAGGAACGTGTGACTCTGGCCGCGCGGGGCCGCCGCCCCCGATCCCGCGACGACCTGATTCGCTTTTGCAATCTGACGCCAATCGAATTCGACCTTGCCCTGGAGAGCGCCTTGCAAGCGGAAACGGTAACAGCCCTGCCCGACGGTCGCTTGCTGGCCACAGAAGACCGGAACATTTTCTTGCGTGAAATGCGTAAGGCGCTGTCGGCCCGGCATCGACAGTTTCCCCTGCGACGCGGCATGCAGCGGGAAGACCTGCGCAGCACGCTTGAAATCGACGCGGGCTTGTTCGCGTACCTGCTCGACAGCGACGAGGAAGTCGTCGCCAGCACGGACACTGTCAGCCTGCGCGGGCACAAGGTGCGCTTCACGGCCGGGCAGCGGGAGCGTGTGCAGGAGTTGAAAGCCAGGCTACAGGCCCATGCCTTTACGCCGCCTTCCTGGTCGGAAGCCAGGTCATTGACGGGCGAGGAGTTACTCGTTGCGCTGGTTGAAGACGGGACGCTGGTACGAGTGACGCCGGAAGTCTTCTTTTCCCGCGACAGCTGGGAGGAAATGCTGCGGGCGACACTGGAAATCATCGAAAGGGATGGCTCGGTCAGCGCCAGTCAGTTGAGGGACCGTTTCGACACCTCGCGCAAGTACGCCATCGCGATACTGGAATCGCTTGACGAGGCGCGCATCACGCGGCGCGAGGGCGACGTGCGCGTTCGCGGCAGCGCTCCCGTGTCTACGCTGTTGGATGAGAATCGGGCGGAGACTGCAGCGCAGCATCGGTCGTAGTCCGGACGATGCGGGCGCCCAGCGCATTCAGGGTCTCCTCCACTCTTTCGTAACCTCTGTCGATTTGCTGAATGTTGGCGATGCGCGTCACCCCCCTCGCGGAGAGGGCCGCCAGCAGCATCGCCATGCCCGCGCGAATGTCGGGGCTCGAAATGTAGTCCACGGCGTGAAAGGTCGTCGGCCCCTGCACGAGCACTCGATGCGGGTCCAGCAGGGTGATGCGGGCGCCCATGCGCACCAGGTTGTCGGCGAAAAAGAAGCGGCTCTCGTACATCCAGTCGTGAAACAGGACCGTGCCGGCGCTGCAGGTGGCGATGACCAGCGCGATGCTCATCAGGTCGGGCGGGAAACCCGGCCAGGGCTGCGCCTTGATGACCGGAATGCGTCCACCCAGGTCCGGTGTGACTGAAAGCGACTGGCGCTCGGAAACGAAAATGTCCCTGCCCCGCACGTCCCAACGGACTCCCAGACGCCGGAAGACCTTGGCAACCATCTCGAGGTAGTGCGGGTCTGCGTCCTGGATGAGCAATTCGCCGCCTGTCACGACCGCCGCACCTACGTAACTGCCCACTTCCATGAAGTCGGCGCCGACACGCGCCTCGCCGCCCGCCAGACGGTCGACGCCGTGAATCACGAGGCAATTTGAACCGGCGCCGGAAATCCTGGCCCCCAGTCCGTTCAACATACGGCACAGGTCCTGAATATGGGGCTCCCCGGCCGCGTTTCTGAGTATCGTTGTGCCGCGGGCCAGCACAGAAGTAAGGATCAGATTCTCCGTGGCAGTCACGCTGGCCTCGGCCAGCAGGATGTCGTCTCCGCTCAGTGTGCCCGCCTGAAAGTGCAGGGCCTGGCCATCAAAATCGACGGCAACACCCAGTTGTCGCAGGGCCGCCAAATGGGTGTCCAGGCGCCTTTCCCCGATGAGGTCCCCGCCCGGCATTGGCAGAAGCGCCTGGCCGGTGCGGGCCAGCAGGGCCCCTGCAAACACAACGCTTGCCCGAATGCGACTCGCCAGGTCAGGGTCCAGGCGCGAACTGACGACGTCGCGCGCGTGCACCCGCAGGGGGGAAGGCCCGGTCCAGTCAACTTCCGCTCCCAGGTACTGCATCAACTCGATGACGACGCGGACGTCGACAATGTCAGGCACATTGTGCAACAGGACCGGCTGATCGCTGAGCAGACAGGCGGGCAGCATCTTGGTGGCGGCGTTCTTGTTGCCGCGGGCGCGCATGGCGCCCCTGAGGGGGTGGCCGCCCTCAATCAGGAATTGTTGCATGTCCAGCCCACTGTGACGGTGTCACCGACGGAAATCCCCAGCGACGTGGCCGCATGGCCCTGGTTGATGCCCAGTTCCAGGAACCCGCTGCTGCCGACGCAGGCCAGTGGCTGCCCCGCCGGCACGTCGCTATAGGTCTTGCGCACCCCCGTGATTTCGCTGCCGCCCAGGCCGATTCGCAGATGGTCGGCCTGTAGTTCAAAAGGCGCGGCGCCACCAAATCGGGGGGACAGCAGCAAGGTCCCGTTTACTCGCCAGCGGCAGTCCCCGACGCTCGTCACCAGATTGCCAAAGCGATCGACGTGCAAGACCTCCGCCCGGAGCCCCTCCGACTGTACCTCAAGCAGTGGCTCCGGCAGTTGCTCAATCCCGGAAATGGCGGGGCCCGCTTCGCCAGGGTCAACGCCGCTGGCCAGATGCGCCGCCAGGGGAGCAAAGACGTCCCGTCCATGAAAGGTGTGGCTGACATCCTCAAGTTGCCACGCGCGCTTCTCCGCCGAAACTATCCAGTCTGGAGGGGTATCCGCAAGCGTCCACGAAAGCAGACCATTGTCCGGGGCGACGAAGTGACGGCCGCCGGCGGAGGCCGCCAGAGCGCGCCTTTCACTGCCGACCCCGGGATCAACGACACAGAGGAATACCGTGCCGGGAGGGAACCAGCGCCATGAAGTCAACAGGGTAAAGGCGGCCTGCCTGACATTTTGCGCTTCGATGTCGTGGGTCACGTCGATAAAATCGGCGTTCGGGCAAATGACGCGCATCACCCCTTTCATGATGGCAACGAAGGGGTCTTGTGTGCCAAAGTCCGTCAAAATGGCGATGACCGGTCTCATTCGGCCCTGTCCTCCCGGCGGGCATTGTAACAGCGATGCATACGCTGAAACGACACTTGACAGTCACGGGCGCGGGCACTAATCTTTGCTGCGCAAGGAGGGAGCAGGGCATGGCCATTTCAGGCGCCAACCGGCATCATGCAGGACAGGGTTGCTGAACGCTGCCGGGTCTTGCTGGCCTGTAATCAGGTCACAAAATCAATCAGTCCCGGTTGCGGGACTTTTTTGTTGCAATTTGGCAGGAGGGACAGCCATGCTGGCGGTAATCGATTACGGCGCAGGCAACCTTCGCAGTGTCGTACACGCCCTGCGCGCCCTGGGAGTGCGGGACATGCATGTTGTGCAGGATGGCGCCGGCCTGCGATGCGCCCGCCGCATCATCCTCCCAGGTGTGGGGGCCTTTGGCGCCGGTATGCAACAACTCGGCGAAAAGCAATTCATTGACCCGCTTGTCGCCGCAATTGAAAAAGGCGTCCCTTGCCTGGGGATATGCCTTGGGATGCAATTTCTTTTTGAACGCAGCGACGAAATGGGCCGGCACGAAGGTCTTGGGCTGTTGCCCGGCCACGTCACGCGCTTTCCGCCCCACGCCGCGCTCAAGGTGCCTCACATGGGCTGGAACGCGCTGAACCGGCGCCAGGAGTCGCCGCTCCTGGCCAATGTCAGGTCGGATAGCCAGTTCTATTTCGTTCACAGTTATTGTTGCATGCCGGATTGTGAGGAGGATGTCATCGCCAGCACCGACTATGGCATTGAATTCGCCTCCGCCGTCCGGCGGGGCGCGTTGTTTGGCGTTCAGTTTCATCCCGAAAAGAGCCAGCAGGTGGGGCTGCAAATGCTTCGCAATTTCCTGGAATGGGCCCCATGATCGTCTATCCGGCAATTGACCTCCGGGGCGGTTCCGTCGTTCGTCTGCGGGAAGGCGATCCGAAGCAGCAAGTCACTTTTCATGCGGACCCCCTTGCAGCCGCCCGCCGCTGGCTGGAAGAAGGGGCGGACTGGCTGCACGTGGTCAACCTCGATGGCGCCTTTGCCGAATCAAACGACAACCTGACCGTGCTGGAAGCGATCGCCTCGACAGGCGCGAAAGTCCAGTTCGGTGGCGGACTCCGCTCCCTGGAACAGATGCAACGCGCCCTTCATTGTGGCGCCAGCCGCATCGTATTGGGGACGGTCGCCGTCATGGAGCCCGATCTGATTGGGGAAGCCATTCAAAGATTCGGCGCGGAAACGGTCTGCGTGGCGCTGGATGCGCGGGACGGGAAGATTGCCACCCATGGCTGGCGACAGGTCAGCGACAGTTCCCCGGCCGAACTTGGCGCGGCAATGGCGCAGCAGGGCCTGCGCCACGCGTTGTACACCGACATCAGCCGGGATGGCCGATTGAGCGGAGTCAACGTGTCTGCGACGGTCCGCCTGGCCCGCGACACAGGTCTGCAGGTCATCGCTTCAGGTGGCGTCAGCAAGCTTGAGGAAATCGAAGCCCTTCAGGCCAGCGGTCAGGTGGCAGGCGCGGTCATCGGCATGGCCCTCTACCGTGGCGAGATTTCCCTGGCGGATGCCCTGAACGCGGCAAGGTTGGACAGCGATGCTTAGCAAACGCATCATCCCCTGCCTGGATGTACTGGAAGGACGCGTGGTGAAGGGCGTCAACTTTGTCGACTTGCGCGACGCCGGCGACCCGATCGAGCAGGCGGTCGTCTATGACCGGGAAGGGGCCGACGAACTGGTTTTCCTGGACATCACCGCCTCCCATGAAGGACGCAACACCACGCTGGACATGGTGCGTCAGGTCGCCGATAACGTATTCATCCCTTACTGCGTGGGCGGCGGCATTCGCAATCTGGCAGATATCCGGGCCACGCTGCTGGCCGGCGCCGACAAGGTCTCCATCAACAGCGCCGCCATCCGCAATCCCGACCTGATCGACGCCGGCGCGTGGAACTTCGGCAGTCAGTGCATCGTCGTCGCCATTGATCCCCGCCGCTCCCGGGATGGCAAGTACGAAGTCTTCATCAATGGCGGCCGGGTGCCGACCGGGCGCGACGCCATCGACTGGGCGCGGGAAGCCGAGTCCCGCGGGGCCGGTGAAATCCTGCTCACCAGCATGGACGCCGACGGGACCCTGGACGGTTACAACATCGACCTGACGAGGAGGGTTGCCGATGCCGTTTCCATCCCGGTCATTGCTTCGGGCGGGGCCGGCCTCAGGGAACATTTCCTGGAGGCCCTCACCGTCGGTCGCGCCG
>DAOUIB010000114.1:0-6768 GCA_034428275.1 Anaerolineae bacterium | reverse complement strand
TCAAGGACCTGGCGATCTGTCTGGAACTGGGTCAGGAGAAGGGGACATTGCTGCGGGCCACGCGGGCGGCGCATGAACAGATGAGCGCCGCGCACGGTCGCTTTCCGGATGAAGACAAGCAGTGTCTGATGAAGCTGACGCGGGCTGCGGAAGGCGCGCCGACGCGGCGCTGACGACTTTTTTCTCAGGTAGACCAATTCCTTGCCTTGCAGGCTTCCATAAGGGATATTCCGCGCGGGTCGGTGGCCTCTGGGCCTCTTTGAAAATGGACAATTGCATATGGCGTCGAAACGGGTGGGCTTTATCGGTTTGGGCGACATGGGCCTTGGCATGGCCCGCAATCTTTTGGTCGCCGGCTTTCCGCTGACGGGGCTGGACCTGCGGCCGGAGCGCATGTCCATGCTGGAGGAGGCGGGCGGAAAAATCGCCGCCAGCGCCGCGGAGGTCGGGCGCGCCTCGGATACGGTCTTCATCATGGTGATGAACGGGCAGCAGGTGATGGACCTGTTGCAGGGCGAGGACGGCCTGCTGGCGGGCATGGCGCCGGGCGGAGCGATCATCGTCACCGCCACAATCGAGCCGCGCGAAATGCGCGAGGCGGCGGCCCTGCTCGAGGGCAGCGGGATCGCTGTGATCGACAGCCCGGTCAGTGGCGGGCGCGCCGGCGCGGAAGGCGGGTCGTTGACCCTGATGGCCGCCGGGGCCGGCGACGTGTTCGCGGCGCAGCGGGACGTGCTGGCGGCGGTGGGCAAAAATGTCTTCCACGTCGGCGAAGAGCCGGGCATGGGACAGATGGTGAAAGCGTCCCTGCAGTGCTTCATCGGGCTCACTTTTGCCGCCATCTTCGAGTCCCTGGCCCTGGGCGTCAGCGCCGGCATCCCCGGCCAGATTCTCTTTGACGTCATCAGCAATACTGCGGCGGGCAGCTCTCCCTTCTACCGCGAAAACGCCGGGCTGGTGCTGGAGCGCCGTTTCGTCGATACCGGCAGCCAGATCGCGACGATGACCAAGGACCTCGGCATCACCATGGCGCTGGGGCGCGAGACCGGCGCGCCGCTCTTCGCCACCGGCGCGGCCTGGGAACTGTTCAAGGCCGGCATCAAGCGCTTCCCGGAAGAGGGCAACACCAGCGTGGTCAAGATTCTCGAGTCGATTTCCGGCGTGGAGGTGCAGCGATGAAGCCCGGAGTGATCACGGACGGCATCAGCCGCAATCCGGAGCATGCCTTCGCGGTGATGAACGAATTCGGCCTGGAATACGCCGAGTTGCAGTACGTCGACGACCTTGAAGTCGGTGACCTGAACGACGCGCAGACGGGTCGCCTGCAGGACCTGTTGCAGGCGCACGGTTTGAAAGTCCCCTGCATCTCGCGCCACATATTTGCCGGTCTGGTCACGGGCGACCTGGAGCGCGACTCGCCTGTGTACCGCGGGCAGCTGGAGGCGTTGCGGCGCTGCATCGACTTCGCGCAGGCGCTGGACTGCCCGCTGGTGCGCGTGATGAGCTTCCGCAAGGAGATGATTCTCTTCGGCGCCAATGGCGCGGACCAGTGGATCGTCACGTCCGGCGCCTGGGACAAGCTGCTGCATCTGATGGCGCCGGCCGTCGAAATCGCTGAAGAGATGGACGCCAGCCTGGTGGTCGAGAATGGCAACAACGCCATGATCACCTCCGCCTGGCTGGCGCGCAAACTGATCGGGGAACTGGGCACGACGCGTCTGAAGCTGCTCTGGGACCCCGGCAACGGGCTTTACTGCAACGAGCCCGCCTGGCCCGACGCCTACGAGGCGTTGCAGGGGCCCGACGGCAGCCTGCTGGGCCACCTGCACATCAAGGACGTGATCGTCAACATCGCGCACGCGCGGGCGGACTTCGTGCCCTTCGGCCATGGCGACATCGGGCCGCGCCTGCCGACGATCGCCGCGGCGCTGCGCCGCGACGGCTACGAGGGCGTCGTGTCGCTGGAGAGCGTCTACCGTCCCCCTGGCGGGACCTTCGAGGACGGCTTCCGCGCCTCGGTGGGGCGCTTCATGGAGTGGTACGGGTAAAGCGGGATTCACGGAGAGGCATTGCAGGCGGCCCTCACCCCGGACCCTTTTTCCGCAGCCGACCCGTGCTGTAGGGGCGACATATCATGTCGCCCGCCGCGTCGCCGGCTACGTGTGGTCACGCCTGGCGGGCGATTTGATAAATCGCCCCTACGCGGGAGCCCTTCCCTCAGGGAGAGGGACATTTGCTTCAGGCGAAACATTTCCCTGGCAAGATTGAGGTTAACATTGACTTTCTCCCCCTCTCCCTGAGGGAAGGGCTCCCGCGACTGAGCGGGAAAGGGGCCGGGGGGGGGTGAGGGCCCCTCTCCGCTCCAGACCGCGCCCGGCATGGCATAATCCTGCCATCGCAGAATGGGAGAAAGTGATGAATACCAGCGACCACGAAGTCAGCAGCACAGAAGGAGCGGGCCAGGTCGAGTACTTTCGCGGGGACATCATGACAGATTCTGCAGAAGCTATCACAATCCCCGTAAACATCGGCGGCGTGATGGGCGCCGGGCTTGCGGAACAGATGCGAGTGCAGTGGCCGAACCGCGCGAGGCAGTACGAGACTCTCTGCAACAACCGCGTCCTGAAGATCGGCGAGCCGATTTACTTGCCGGCCGAGCCCGGAGACGGGGAGCCCGGAGTTCTTCTGTTCCCGACAAAGATTCACTGGAGCCAGAACTCCAGGCTGGAGTTCATTGAGCAGGGGTTGGACTACCTGGTCGCCAATCACAATGAAGAATTCGGGTTTGAGTCCGTCGCGATCCCCGCTCTTGGCTGCGGGTACGGCAAACTGGATTGGCGCGATGTGGGGCCTCTGGTCAAGGTCGCTGCTCTCAGGCTTGAGATTCCGGTTCACGTGTACTTGCCGAACAAGGAAAAGGAGATGGAGTGGTGAGACAGCCGATGAGATTCCTGGCCCCTAACCGCTCTGGCCCTTGACGCTCCAGACCGAGCCCGTGGTATAGGTGTTGCGCTCGGAGCAGAGGAACTCAATCACCTCGGCGACCTCCCCGGCGTCGGAATAGCGGCCGATGGCGGTCGGCGGGTTGTCCAGAAACTCCTGCGAGAAGCGCGGCACGACCATGTCGGTCAGGGCGCGGCCGGGCTCGACGCCGTTGACGAAGACGTTCTGCCGCGGCCAGGCGTTTCCCAGGGCCCGCACCATCGACCAGACGGCGCCCTTGGAGCAGGAATAGGGCACGACGTGGGTGCCGCCCATGCGCGCGCCGGAGGTGATGGTCACGCAGCGGCCCCAGCCGCGCTCCAGCATGTGCGGCACGGCGGCCTGGTGGGCGTAGAAAACGCCGTAGACGTTGATGCGCATGACGCGGTCGAAATCGGCCGCCGTCTGTTCCATGAAGGGCAGCTCCGCGCCCAGCACGCCGGCGCAGCAGACGAGGATATCGAGACGGCCCAGCTGCGCGACGCTCTGCGCCACGGCCTCGTGTACGGCGGCCTCGTCGGTCACGTCGACGCGCAGATAGATGGCGCGCTGACCCAGGTCTTCGATGGCGGCGACTGTGTCGGCGCCCTCGTCGTCCAGCAGGTCCAGCAGGGCGAGGTCGCGACCTTCGCGGGCGATGCGCAGGGCCGTGGCGCGGCCGATGCCGCGCGCGCCGCCGGTGACGAGGGCGACGCGACGTTCGACGGGGGCGGCGAAGCGCAGGTCGCTCATGCCGGCGCCTCTTCGTCGGCGTCGAGCAGCGGCAGTCCCAGTTCCGCGGCGATGCCGTGGAAGAAGGCGCTGACCTCGGGCAGGTCTTCGGTCTCTGCGCCCTCGATGATGACCGGGTAGTCCGGCGACAACTCGTGCATGCGCCGGCAGAGCGTGCGGAAATCGACCAGACCGCGGCCGGCGCAGCCGTCGCTGACGTGAATCACCAGGCGCGGTTCGACGAAAACATCCTTGGCGTGGCAACTGACGATGTAATCGCCCAACAGGTCGAAATGGTGGTTGAGGGCGCCGCTGCTGTCCCAGGCTGTGCGCATGTCAAGCCAGTTGGCCGAGTCGTAGTCGATGCGCACCCAGGGCGAACCGACGGCGTCGATCACCTCCAGGGCGACCTCCGGCGACTCGAGGGTGACGGTCTGGTGGCATTCGACGCTGAGGTAGACGCCGGCGTCTTCGGCGGCGGGCGCGGCCTCGCGCAGGCTGCGGATCAACTGGCGGCGGGCGAGGGGCGTCCAGTTGTCGGGATGCGGCGCCCAGGGGCCAAGGGGACTCATGGAGCCGGGGCCGGTGTCGATGCCGCGCGCGCCGAGCCAGCCGGCCAGGCGCAGGGCGGCCTGCAGCGTGCGCACGGCCTCGCGGCGTTGCTGCTCGTCGCCGGTGACCAGGTTCTGCCAGTAGCCGGTGCCCTGGAAGAGGCGCAGGTTTTCGTCGGCCAGCAGGTCGCGGAATCGCTGCGCCTCCGTGCGGGTGGTGCTGTGCGGGTCATTCTGGCGGGTGCGGACGAAGACGCCGCTGAAGCCGAGTCCGCGCACGCGCCGGCAGATTTCCGGTGTGAAGTCGTTGATGTTTTCCGGCAGGAAGGCGCTGCACATTCCCAGTCGCATGTCGTGCCCCCTTATTGACAGCTGCGACCCGGGAGTCTTGCGCCTGAACGCCTGATGTGCAAGGCGTTAATTTCAGACTCCTAACCAGTTTGCTTTGCGACCAGAGCAAAGTCAGGATATGCTTTTTGTAGCGAATTGTTGCAAGCACACACATATGTGCTGCTCAAATCCCTCCGCCCGACATTCCTCTCCTGCTTTGCAAGGGAAAGGCAAGCACATATGGAAACTGGCAGCATGACCCAAAAGTCACTCCCGGCATTTTCGGATTCGCAGGCACTTTCGTTCCCTGTTTCTGCCTTGCCAGCTGTAAATGTTGCCTCAGTGCCGCAGAGAAGTCCCTTGCGTTATCCGGGCGGCAAAACCTGGCTCGTACCCCACATTCGCAAGTGGTTGGCTGGTTCCGGCGCGCAGACGTTGATTGAGCCATTTGCCGGAGGGGGCATTGTTTCGCTTACCGCAGTCATGGAAGATTTGGTTCAGCGGGCGGTGATGATCGAAATTGATCAAGATGTTGCCGCCTTCTGGAAAACAGCCTTGAATCACAAGGAATCCCTGGCTGACAAGGTTTTGGAATTCGCGCTCACTCGCGATGCAGTTGACAGGCTTGAGAGCGAATCTCCACGGAACCTGGCAGAACATGGATTTCGGACTCTGGTCCTGAACCGGACCAGAAACTCGGGAATCCTGGCGCCAGGGGCGTCGCTGATTAGGCATGGCGAAAACGGGAAAGGAATAGCGTCCCGTTGGTATCCCGAGACGCTTGCGAACCGCTTGCGCAAGATCGCAAGTCATGCGCATCGCATAGAGTTTTTTGAAGATGACGGGATGAAGTTGTTGGAACCAATGATTCAGGATTTGGGCTGCAAGGCAGTTGTTTTTGTTGACCCCCCATATACTGCCGGGGGCAAGCGTGCAGGCGTCCGCCTTTATTCGCACAATGACATCGATCACGATCATCTCTTCGAAGTTCTGAAAAGAACGGACGCAAATTTCCTGATGACCTACGACAGTGCGCCCGAAATTGTTGGCTTGATTCAGCAACATGAATTTCATGCAGTCACTGTGATGATGAAAAACTCTCACCACAACAAAATGAAGGAACTGGTTATCACACGCGATCCGCTCTTTGCATGAGCCGGTACGGAATTGCCGAGTGGTACGGTGAGCCTTTCGTAGAATTGTCGGCTACTCAACGGAAAAAACTTGCCGCCATCGCCACAGGTGACGCCGAAGCGCCTGCATGTCCTTTCCAGCGTAACAACACACAGTGCAGCAAGAAGGGCGGCGTCTGTTCATTCCAACGCTATGATGAAGGATCTCGTGGACGGGTAGGACAGGCGCGGGGAAGACCGGTAGTAATATGCCCGAATAGATTTAAAGAAGGTGACCTTGTCACTCGTTGGCTGGCAGAGATTGTTGGACTGAATGTAGAGACTGCCCGCATTGCATACGAAGTACCCTTTATGCGCTCAACGACAACGAATAAGGCGGCAGGACGCATAGATTTGGTGCTTGCAAATGATGATGATGGTCGGCTGATCTGGTACGGGCTGGAAGTTCAGGCTGTTTATTTCTCCGGTAAGGGAATGACGAGTGAATTCGAAAGATTGTTGGCAGAATCGAGTGCCTTGCCTCCGTTTCCGAATGCGATACGTCGTCCTGACTGGCGATCATCCAGCGCAAAACGGTTGATGCCACAATTGCAGGTCAAGGTGCCGACCTTGCGTCGTTGGGGCACAAAACTTGCAGTGTCGGTGGACCGCCAGTTCTTCGAGGAAATTGGCGGGGCAAGTACAAATCCGGTTCGTGATCTGGATGAAGGGGAAATCATCTGGTTGGTTCCTGAAGTTTCATCCGGTTACAGACTTCAACGTTGGCACTGGGAAACACTTTCGCTTGAAGATTCGACCAAAAAGCTGCTGGCTGCACGGACTGTAAATCGAAGCGAGTTTGAGAAGACGCTTCGATCGAAACTACATTGGTTTCTTGAGTGATATTCACTCCAAGGTTTACTTTAGGAGACTGGTTCCGGTAATGGGAGTGCACATGAAGGTCTTGCTGGATACGGACATTGGCTCGGACATCGACGACGCGGCCTGCCTGGCCTACCTGCTGGCGCAGCCGGACTGCGAGTTGCTGGGGATCACGACGGTCACCGGCGAGGGGCAGCGCC
>DAOUIB010000113.1:0-5756 GCA_034428275.1 Anaerolineae bacterium | reverse complement strand
CATGCGCCTCCAGATGGCCGATTTGCCAGGGGCCGTCCATCTCGTTGCCCAGGCACCAGTACTTCACGCCATGTGGTTGCCGGTGGCCGTTGGCGACGCGCATGTCGGCGTACTTCGTGCCCGGCGCTGCGTTGCAGTATTCGACGAGGTTGGCAGCGTCCTGGATACTGCCAGTGCCCAGGTTGACGCCGAGCATGGCTTCGCTGCTGATTGCGCGGCAGAAGTCGATGAATTCGTCGGTGCCGAAGTGGTTGCTCTCGTGAGTCTGCCAGGCGAGGTCGCGCCGCGCCGGACGCCGGTCGCGCGGGCCGACGCCGTCTTCCCAGTCGTAGCCGCTCAGGAAGTTGCCGCCAGGGTAGCGAATGGATCGAAAGTTGAGCTCGCGCAGGGCCGCCAGCACGTCGCGGCGCAGGCCGTGTTCGTCGGCATGGGGCGAGCCGGGGTCGTAGATGCCGCCATAGATGCAGCGCCCCATGTGCTCGGCGAAGCCGCTGAAGAGCAGGGGCGAGACCGGGCTGATGATGCGCCTGGTGTCGATGTAAAGGTGGGCTGTCTTGTTATCGGACACAGGCCTTCCTTCCCGGCGAAAGTCAGCAAGCCCTCATCGCAGCACTCCTAGCGGCCGCCCATGCCGCCGGTCAGCGTGACGCCCTGGATGATGCGGCGCTGGAAGATGATATAGACAATCAGGATGGGGATGGTTGACAGCACGGCGCCGGCAAGCACCATGGGGCGGAACTGCATGCCGTAGGCCGAATTGAGGATGGTCAGACCCACGGGCAGGGTACGGGTTTCCAGACTGTTGGTGACGATGAAGGGCCAGAAAAGGTCGTTGTAGTGACCCAGAAAGACGAAAATGGCCAGGGCCGTCAGCGCGTTGGAGGAGAGCGGCAGGACGATCTGCGTGAAGCGGCGCAGGTAGCCGGCGCCATCCATCACGGCGGCTTCCTCCAGTTCATGCGGAATCTGCATGAAGAACTGACGCAGCAGGAAAACGCCGAAGACATTGGCCGCGCCTGGGAAAATGAGGGCGTTGAAGGAATCAAGCCATTTCAGGTCGCGCATCAGCAGGTAGTTGGGGATGAGAGTGACCTGGGAAGGGATCATGATGGTCAGCAGCAGGATGGCGAAGAGGGCGTTGCTGCCGCGGAAACGTAGACGTGCGAAGGCGTAGGCCGCCGGCGCGCAAATGACCAGCACGGCAAGCGTATGGCCCGTCGCCGCCACCAGGCTGTTGCGCAGCCAAAGGTCGAGGCGCAGGTCCTGGCGCGTGAGCACGTCATTGTAGTTGAACAGCGTCGGGTTGACGGGAACGATCTGCGGCGGCCAGCGAGTGACTTCCATGTTGGTCATGAAGGACTGTGAGATGACCACCAGCATGGGCAAAAACACAAAGAGGGACAGCGCCACCAGCACCAGGTAGGCCCAGAACCTGGTTTGCCATGCGCGTCTCCGTTGCATCACTGCCATGGGCGGATCCTTCTAGTACTCCACGCGCCGGCTGATGACAAGGAATTGCACGACGGTCACGACGGCCATGATGACGGCCAGGGCTACGGCCACCGCAGCGCCGTAGCCCATGCGGAAAGAAGCCCAGGCCGTATGGTAAAAGTAGAAAATGACCGTGTAGGATGAACGCCCCGGCCCGCCATTGGTCATGATGAAGGGTTGGCCGTAGACCTGAAAGTGACCGATGACGCCGGTGACGGTGACGAAGAGGATGGTCGGGCGCAGCAGGGGCAGGGTGATGTTGAAGAAAACCTGGCGGGCGTTGGCGCCGTCGATGCGCGCCGCTTCATAAAGGTGTTCGGGGATGCCCTGCAGCCCTGCGATGAAAATGAGCATGGGAAAGCCGAAGGCCCACCAGATGGTCGTCAGGCTCAGCGCCGGCAGCACCAGAGCCGGGTCGCCCAGCCAGTTGACGGGGCGAATGCCGAAGAAACTGAGGCCATAGTTGATGACGCCAAACTGGGTGTTCAGCAACCAGACCCAGATGAGGCCCACCGCGCCAACCGAAAACAGCGATGGCATGTAGAGCAGTACGCGGAAAAAGTTCGCCTGGCGCACAGGTTGCGTGACGGCCAGGGCGGCCGCAAGGGCGACAACTGTCGTGCCGGCGACCGTCATGGCGGTGAAGACGATGGTGTTTTTCAGGGCGAACCAGAAGACGTCGTCCCTGAGCAGTTCCTCGTAATTTTCGAAGGCAACAAAGGGCCTTGAGGGCCGCAGGGCGTGCCAGTCGTAGAAACTCATCTGCACGGCCGCAATCATGGCGCGACCGATGAATACGGCAAAAAAGACCAAAAAGGGCGCCAGGAAAAGCCAGGCGGCTATTTCCTCGCGCCTCTCGAGGTTGATTTCCGGCAACCAGGGCGGCCGCCGGTCGAGGCCTGCGCCGGATCTGGCGGAAGCGCCCGTCATGACAGATCAGGTCTCGTAACGCTGGCTTTCATCTGATGGCATTGCCCGCGCCGACATGGCCGGGGGAGGAACGTCCGCCCCCGGCCACTATGCTCAGGACGAGCTATTCGCCGCGATCAAGGATCGCCTGCATACGCTCGGCTGCGTCGTTAAGCGCCTGTTCGGCCGTCTTCTGGCCGTTTAGCGCCGCGTTCAACTCCGGTTCCAGGCCCGTCCGGTACAACTCCGCGGTCACGGTGCTGCTGAAATCGACAACGCCGTGATCGGCGAAGCTGGCGCCCATCACGATGTTGGAGGGGAAATTCTCGGGGTCGAGCGAGGCCTGCACGGAGAGCAGGGCCGGCACCTGGCCGGATTCGGCCCAGTGACCCTGGTTGGCGCTGATCCACTGCAGCAGGGTCTCGACGGCCCCCAGCATTTCGCCCTCAAGGACTGCCGGCACGAAGAAGGTGTGCGCGCCAAACCAGGCGGCCGGCTCGGGGCCGAACTGGTTAAAGGCGATGGCCTTGCTGTTGACGTCAATGGTTTTGGAGAAATTGAGGAACCAGGTGCCGGCGGGAAGCACGGACAGGGCGCCGTTGGCATAACCTTCCCAGGCATTGAAGCCTGCCGGAACCGGTGAGACGTTGTATTTGTAGACCAGGTCAACGCTGTTCTGCAGGGCAGCGATACCGGCCTCCGAGTTGACGGTGACGGTCGTGCCGTCCTCGCTGACCAGGCTGCCGCCATGCTGCGCCAGATGGGCGAGGAAAATGACGCGCGGGTATTGCCTCACGGAGTAACCCCACTGGACGACGTTTTCCGCGTCAAAGTCTTCGGAGGCAGCGTTGTTGCCGTTGGAATCGAGGGTCAGTTGCTGGAACAACTCGACCCAACCCTCGTAGGTATCCGGCATGGGACCGTCCGGGTCCAGGCCGGCCGCCTCGAAGTGGTCGACGTTGATCCACTGGCCCATACCGTGGTTGTCCAGCGGAATGCCATAGAGCACGCCGTCGTAATGCATGCCACCGTAGGTGGAGGGGGCGAGGTCTTCATCGGGCAGCCAGCCGCCGCCGGAGGTGTACCAGTCGCTCATCTCGCGGATCACGCCATAGCTGGCGTATTGCGGCAACTCGGAGGCGTGCATGAGGACGAGGTCCGGCGGCGTGCCCGCCAGGAAAGCGGCCTGCAGCTTCGCGTAGAGCGTGTCCCAGGGGATGAGTTCGGCGGTCACGCCGATGTCCGGGTTCTCATCGACGAAATTGACCAGCATTTCGTTCAGCGTGGCGCCGTCGGAACCGCCCAGGCCGTGCCAGAACGAGACCTTGAGGTCGCCTTCGCCGAGGTCCGTGACCTCGCCGTCCTGGGCCACGGAAGCAAGGGGCAGCGCCAAAACTGCCAGCAACACGAGAACCACCAGCCTGAAAGTGTTTCTGTTCATGACTTTCTCCAATCCTCACTACATAAATGAATTGTTGCGAATCGTGCAGACTGGCGCCGGCAACAGAATCCGCCAGAACCAGCCTGCACTATGGTACCGCAGATACAGCCAGGTCTCCAGGAGCACCCTCCCGAAAGACTCTGGTTGCTGCCGCAATCGCCTATTCAGCGCGGTCCAGGATTGCCTGCATGCGCGCCGCGCCGTCGTTCAGGGCATCCTCGACGGACTTGAGACCGTTCAACACGGAATCCAGTTCCGGATCGAGCGCGGCGTAGAGTTCCTGGGTGACCGTGCTCTTGAAGTCCAGGAAGCCGTAATCTGTGAAACTCTGCCCCATCACGATATTGGAGGGGTAGTTCTCCGGGTCCAGCACCGCCTGGGCGGAAAGCAGTGCGGGCACCTGACCGGAACCGGCCCAGTAGACCTGATTCTCGCTGTCGCTCATCCATTGCAGCAATCGCTCCACTGCCGCCAGCTTGTCGCCTTCCAGGCTGTCGGGAATGAGGAAGGTGTGGATGCCAAACCAGGTCGATGGCTGCTCACCGAACTGCACCGTTGTCCAGGCCTGGCCGTTGACATCAAGGGTGCTGGCAAAATTGCGGAACCAGGTGCCGGTCGGAATCACGGCCAGTTGACCGGCAGCAAAAGCGCCCCAGGTATCGAAGCCGGCCGCCGGCGGAGAGACCTGATACTCGTAGACCAGATCATGGTACTGCGACAGGGCCTTGATGCCGGCCTCGGAATTGATGGTGATGGTGCTGCCATCCTCGCTGACCATGCTGCCGCCATGCTGAATGAGCAGGGTCAGGAAGTCCGCCAGCGGCCAGTTGCCGACCCCGTAGGCCCACTGGGCGACGTTGTCGACGTCGAAGTCATCGGAGGTCGGGTTGTTGCCGTTGGCATCCAGGGTGAGTTGCTGGAAGAGTTTCACCCAGCCATCGAAGGTGGTGGGCTGGTCCATGTTCGGGTCCAGTCCGGCGGCCTCGAAGTGGTCGATGTTGATCCACAGGCCGCGGCCGTGGTTGTCCAGCGGGATGCCGTAGATGGTGCCTTCCCACTGCATGCCCGCGAAGGTGATTGCGGAGACATCATCGTCAGGGAACCAGCCGCCGCCGGATTCGTAGAGGTAACCGAGGTCCTTGACCACACCGTAGCTGGCGTACTGCGGCACCTCGGAGGCATGCATCAGGATGAGATCGGGCGGGTTGCCGGCCACGAATGCCGCCTGCAACTTCGCATAGAGCGTATTCCAGGGGATGATCTCGCTGGTGACCGAAATATCAGGATTATCGGCGACGAAATCCGCCAGCATTTCATTCATGGTGACGCCGTCGGAGCCGCTGAGGCCGTTCCAGTAGGAAATGTTCAGTTCGCCTTCGCCCATCATGGCGACGTCCGGCGTCGGTTCGGCGTCCTGCGCCACAAGGGCCAGCGGCAACAGCAGGCTGAGCAGAAAAACGAAAGTTAATACCTTCTTCATGTCCTGTTCCTCTTCACTCAAATGGTTCTCACTTCAATGAATTGACACCGGTTCCATCCACAGCGGGACGGGATGGCTACCAAGGACCTCCCTTCCGAATTAACCAGCGATGACTCGCTTCCCGGTTCAATTAATAGCAGTGGCGTTGTCGCATCACAAACGATGTGGCCCAGTCAGGACGGTCGGGCCCTGACGCTGCCACGCGGTGGATTCGCTCAGGAACGCAGGGCGGCCGTCGCTGCCTCGTCGACGCGCATGCGCTGCGGGTCGATGACGACGCCGTAGTCGCGCCGGGCTGATTCGAGCGAGACCAGGCCGTTGGTGACGTCCTCCAGCACCCGCTTCGGGACCGCGGTCAGTGCGCATGCGTCCCCGCGCAACGCGCAAACGTAGCCGGCCTTGCCTCTTCCGCTCGTTGCGCTCGCCCACAAATGC
>DAOUIB010000112.1:0-2114 GCA_034428275.1 Anaerolineae bacterium | reverse complement strand
TAAATATCGAATGGGTTAGTAGCCAGTACGTCTCTTACGGCGACCCAGCGAGTGTTGTCCGGATTTCGAAAGGAAAACAGGTCCTGTTCGTGTGGGTTTTCCGCGCTCAAATCAATTACAAGGCGACCGAAATCTTCGTCATCTACAGTTAGTCCCTTGATCACTGCATAGATTGAGGTAAGACGCTGCTGGCCGTCGAGAATGAGCGTATAGCTCTTCTGATAGTCAAGCGGTGGCTGTTGCAGCGCCTCAACATCTCGCAAGAAATGATTGTATTCTGCTGGTGCTTCCCAAAAGAAAAGGGTGCCAATCGGGTACTCCTTGACCATACTGTCAAACAATTTCCTCACGCGAGCCCGATCCCAAGTGAACTCTCTTTGAAATCGCGGGATCCGCAATGTACCTTGTTCTAGCTGCTGCACTAGCCTGGCCAGACTGTAATCCCGTACTCTAATTTTCTCTGTCTGCATGTTTGTACTTCCCCACGTCGAAATCTCCGCTTCATTCTATCAGTTCACCTTTCTGACTCAACCTTCATAATGCTCCAATTCATCCCGGCTATACTGCTATCCTCACTAGAGTGGAGCACCACATGTCTTTTTTTCAGTTTTGGCGTCTCGCAAGAGCAGTGACCCTTCTGGTCACGCTCTTGTTTGGCTTTGCTCTCGGGATCGTTCATAGCGACCTAAATGCTCAGGGCTTGTCCGAATTGTCAGATGGCAAAAACGAATTCACCGCGATTCTGTTGCAGGCATGGCAGCACATAAGAGATGATTTCGTAAGCCCGGACGGGACCTCCCCGGATGCTTCCCTGCTCGTGGACGGGGCCATCCGCGGGATGATCGATGCGCTCGGCGACGAACACAGCGGTTACCTCAATCCACAACAATATCCGGTCATGCAGGAGGACTGGGCCGGCACCGTCGATGGCATCGGCGCAGTGGTCGAAAGGGACGACGAGAGTGGTCAGCAACGCATAGCCTGGGTGTTGCCCGGCACGCCGGCCGAGGCCGCGGGTCTGGCTGCGGGGGATGTGTTTCTGCAGGTCGACGGCCAGGACGTGCGTGAGGCCAGCCAACTGGAACTGGCTGCCCTGGTCCGGGGTCCCGTCGGCACTGACGTGCGGCTGTTGATGGGGCGCGGGAACGACAGGCTGGGATTCACAATTACCCGCGCGCGCATCGAAATTCCCAACGTCGAGTCGCGCAGGCTGGAAGGGACCGGGATCGGCTACATCCAGTTACAACACTTCAACGCCAACGCGCGTCAGCAACTGGATGAGGCCCTGACGACACTGGACGCGGACAGCTTGTCGGGCCTGGTGCTGGACCTGCGAAACAACCCGGGCGGATTGCTGGACAGCGCCATCGCCGTTGCCAGCGCTTTCATTGAGGATGGCCCCCTGCTCATCGAGCAATCGGGCGAAGACGAGCAGGTCCATGACGCCGATGGCAGTTTCCTGGGTCTGTCCCTGCCGATGGCCGTTCTGGTGAATGACCAAAGCGCCAGCGCGTCTGAACTGGTTGCCGGCGCCTTGCAGGATCGTGGCCGCGCCATCATCATTGGCCAGCCAACCTTTGGCAAGGGGACCATGCAGAACCTCTTTGCGCTGGACAACGGCGGCGGGTTGCAATTGACCATTGCGCGCTGGCTCACTCCCGAAGGACACTGGATCCATGACAGCGGAATCCTGCCTGACATCCACGTGGAGCAACCTGAGCCAACACCGCCTCAGGATAGCGACCTGGCCCTGCAGGCGGCCATCGAACATCTGCAGGCGTTGGCTGTCGATCTGGCGGCCTGACGCCAACGCGACAGACCGGCCGACTTTGGCGCCGCCGACAACTCCCCGGGCCTGCACCCCATGACGCAGCAGAAAGAACGCCAGGCCCAACGTCAACCCGGACCCATCTCGCCAGGCCCAGTCAATCCGGAGTCGGGTCATCGCCAGTCTTCCAGGCGGCTGCGCATTGTGCTGGCCTGGCTATCCTTCGTCTTTCTGGGGATCCCGGGCGGGGCCATCGGCGTCGCCTGGCCCGCGATCCGCGACACCTGGAGCCTGCCTACCGCCTGGCTGGGGATTCTGCTGCTGGCGTTCACCGGAGGCTATCTCT
>DAOUIB010000111.1:0-12384 GCA_034428275.1 Anaerolineae bacterium | reverse complement strand
CCTGGGTGATGGCCCTCATCATTTTCATCATTACCGCCCTTCACTTTGGTCTGTCACGGCGCTGGGTGAACTATGACCGCTGAACGATTTGCGAAGGCGCAATACCGCTTGCCAACTCTGGCTGAAGCCAGGAGTCAAGTGTTTCCGGTAATCAAATACGCCCTGGTCGTCGCGGGCGGCATCGGCACGGCGCTGCCTTTCATCTGGATGGTGCTCAGTTCTTTCAAGACCAACGCCGACATCGGCCGCATCCCGATGCACTGGTTCCCGACCGAGTGGATCCCGCAAAATTACGCGAAGGTCTTCGAGATCATGCCCTTCGCCCGCTTCTACCTGAACAGCATCGTCGTGGGAGTCCTGACGACCCTGGGCGCCCTGTTAATCTGTTCCATGGCGGCCTACGCCTTCGCGCGAATCCGCTTCATCGGCCGCGACATCATGTTCATGTTGATTCTGGCGACGATCATGATCCCCTGGTGGGTCACCCTGATTCCGGCCTACCTTGTGATTCGACAGCTGGGGTGGCTGAACACCTATCAGGGACTGGCCGTTCCCGGCATGCTCAACATCATGGGCATCTTCCTGTTGCGGCAGTTTTTCCGGACGATCCCGCCCGATATCGAGGACGCGGCCTTTGTCGACGGCGCCAGTCGCCTGCAGATTTACGCGCGCATCGTCCTGCCCATGGCCAAACCGGCGCTGTTGACCGTCGGACTCATGACCCTGATGGGCAGCTGGAACAGCCTGGTCTGGCCGTTGGTCATCTCGCAGCACGAATCGATGCGGACCCTGCCGCTGGGGCTGGCGGTGCTGGCCAACCTGGCGGGCTGGGTGCGTCACGAAACGGGCGCGCTGCTGGCCGCCACCTTCCTCTCAATTCTGCCGATTGTGGTGATCTACATGTTCCTGCAGCAATACTTCATCCGCGGACTGGCCCTCAGCGGACTCAAGTAGGGCAGGGGCGTAATTCAGGAAGCTCCGACGAACTCCAGGGTGTTGCTGCCGGCCTTGTCGAGGTCGCTGTAGACGCCGCGCAGAGCGGGATCGACGAGCGCCGCCGAGAGTTGATACATGGCCTCGTCGGTCATCTCCTGCAATCGTTCGCGGGAAATGCGTCGCGACCCCTCCTTGCGAAAGCGAAAGGGGCGACCATAGCGGAGGTGAATCTCCGGGCGTTGCAGGCGCAGCCATTTGCGGTTCCAGCCGCGCGCGCCGGAGATGGCGCAGGGCAGCACCACCGCGTCCGCCTTCGTGGCGATCCAGGCCAGGCCTTCCTTCGGCCGCGCCAGACCTCCCTGGCGCTGTCGCGTTCCCTCCGGCGCGATGAGGATACACTGGCCGTCGCGCAGCAGTTCGATTGACGTCGACAATGCCTGGCGGTCGATTTCGCCCCGCCGCACCGTGTAGCAGTCCCACCACCAGACGGCCGCGCGACCGAGGAAGAAGTAGGTGTTTTCGATCTTGGTCATGGGGATGACATAGCGCTTCGTGGTCGTGGCCATAATCAGGCCGGGGTCCAGCCCACTGGTGTGATTGATCATCATAATCAGGGGGCCGCTGGCCGGAATGTGCTCAAGGCCGCTGACCGTCAGCCGGTTGAAGCCGAAGGCAATCGCCCTGATGGCGGAGCGAAACACGCCGCGGCGCCATCGCAGCCAGGGGCTGTCCTGGCGTTGCAGGTAAAGCTGTACCTCGGCCCGGGCACTCACGGTCGAGCCCTGCGACGGGCCGGCCTTCTGCCGGAACCCCTGCCCGAAGACCTGCGAAAGTTGCGCCGCCGCTGCGCCCGAACTGGCCTCTTGCGAGGCGGACGGGACTGCCGACTCCGTTTGAGCGCGCTGTCCGGCGTCTTCAGCAGCGTCACTTCGCGCGTGTCCAGTTCACGCCACTGGCCCGGTCTCAGGTCCCCCAGGCCAAGACGGCCAATGTGGGTACGGGTCAGGTGCCGCACGGGATACCCCAGTGCACTGGCAACACGGCGTATCTGACGCTTGCGGCCCTCGGCCATGACGATCTCGACCACCGCCAGGCCCTTACTGTTTTTGACGACCCTGACCACGCAGGGCGCGGTCCTGCTGTCCTCTTCCGGCAGCCAGATGCCCTGTTCCCACTTGCGCAGGGCGTCGCTGTTGGGCAAGCCGTAAAGCGTGGCCCGATAGGTCCGCGTATGCTGGAAGCTCGGATGGGTCAGGCGGTGAGTCAGTTCACCGTCGTTGGTGAGCACCACAAGGCCCTGACTGTCGGCGTCGAGCCTCCCGACAAGAAACAAATGTCCGGGACGCCTGACAAGGTCGCGGACGGTGGCGCGCTCATCTCCCTTGTGGCGCGTCGTGCTTGAAAGCACGTTCAGTGGCTTGTTGAACGCAATATAGACTTTCCTGGGCGCGCGCAGCCGCAAGGGCTCGCTGTCCAGCGTGATGTCGTCGCTGGCCGGGTCGGCTTTCGCGCCGAGCTCCGCGACTTCACCGTTTATGCGAACGCGACCCTGGCGAATGAATTCCTCGCAGGCGCGCCGCGATCCCAATCCGCCCTGGGCCATGAGTTTTTGCAAGCGTTGTTGCACACGCTTCTCCTGCTGCCACCGACGCCTGTTGCCGCTGCCGGGGGGGCTCGCCTGACGCTAGCGGTCCGGCTCGTCAAGAACGATTTGGGCCAGCGATTCGTAGACGCTCACGATGGCGCTGTTGTCCAGCTCGCGATTGCCCTGTTCCAGCATGGCGGTATAGAGCTGGTGGATCACGGCGGACAGTGGCAAGGGTATGCCGTAGGTCCGGGCCGTATCCAGAATAATGCCATGGTCCTTGTGCTGCATGTAAGCCTTGAAGCCGGGCTGCCGATTCCCGGCGAAGAGCCGCGGCGGCTTGACGTCGAGGGTCCACATCTGGGCGGCGCCACCCTTGATGGCATCCACCACCCGTTGCGGGTCGACACCGGCCTTCTGCGCGGTGATCAACGCTTCCGCCAGCGAGGCCATCTGCGCGCCCACGATGATCTGATTGCAGACCTTGGCGATCTGGCCGGCGCCGCTGTCGCCAACCAGCACCCAGGCCTTGCCCGTGGCTTCAAAAAGCGGGACAGAGCGGTCAAAGGCATCTTGCGGACCGCCCACCATGATGGTCAGGGTCCCGTCGCGCGCGCCGACGTCGCCACCACTGACGGGCGCATCCAGTGCCTGGACGTCCTTTTCCGCCAGACGTTCGGCCAGCATGCGGGCGGTCTCGGGTTTGATCGTGCTGTTGTCGATAAAGACGGTTCCGGGCTCCGCGCCTTCGAGTATCCCGTCAGCGCCCAGCACGACCTGTTCGACGTCCGGCGAATCGGGCAGATTGGTGCATACGAATTCCACCTGTCCGGCCACCTCGGCCGGCGAACTGGCGGCGCTGGCGCCTTCTGCGGCCAGCGAATCGACGATGGCGCGGCTGCGATTGTGGACGACCAGTTCATGGCCGGCCTTTATCAGGTTGCGCGCCATGGCAGCGCCCATAATGCCCAGCCCGATATATCCGATTCTCGCCATCTGGCGCTCCTTGTCCTGTTCTTTCAGTCTTTGCGGGTCACCCGAAACTGTAGCGGAATTCCCAACATTAGACGAGTCTGGGCCTGCAGGGTGGGCAGGGCCACAAAGACCAGGGCCAGAATGAGCATCAGGGGGAAACTTGCTATGGTAAGGGCGCGTTCTTTCAGGGTCTGCGGGCGATCAACAGGTCTGGGCGGTCGCAGGCTGACGTCCTGGGCCCACAGCACAATGCAAAGTGTGGAGACCAGCAGGAAACCCGTCTGCAACGCCAGAAAGACGGGGCTGCGTACATTTAACTCGAGCAACTCCCGCAGGATGTCGGGGTGAAACAGCAGGGTCACCTGGGAGCCGACAGTCAAAAGAATCCAGCCTGCTCCGGCCAGCAGGATGTCGTGGGCGACGCGGAAGAGCAACTGAAAGGCAACGCCAAAGCGGATGTCCGGGCGCGCCAACATCTGCGCAATGATGTAGCCGACCTCCTTGCTGCCCCAGGCGTGGCGCAAAGTCTGCAAATAGCGGTTGACCACGGTCTCACGCAAGCTCCTGCCGGTGGTGGCGTGGGCGGCGAAGGGCAGGAAGATGCGCTCAAGGCGAACCTGACCCTCCCTGGCAAACCAGGACTTGATGAACATGTGCCATTCGTCGGCGATGACGTCGCCGTCCCAGAAGTCGCTTTCCACGAGCAGGCGCATGCTCAGGGACCAGGACGACATCGGCAGGGGCAACCACCATGGTGCGGAGAGATAGGCCAGTTCAAAGGCGGTTGAGTAGGCATTGATCAGGCGCATGGGCGGGCTGATATCCCAAATGTTGGCGTGATAGCGAATCGGCGCCTGCCAGAAGCGCAAATGTCTTTGCGGATGCAGGGCGAACAGGCAGGTCAGGGCACTGAAATAGCGCGGGTCCCACAAGGTGTCTGCGTCCATACTGGTGACGACCAGGGTGTCCAGATTCAGTTGCCCGTCCTTTACCAGGGTCTGATGCGCCTGGCGCGCGGCCCATGCGAGATTCGCGGACTTGCACTGGATTTCACCTGGCAGGTTCTGCGGGTGCACGCTGTAATGAATGCCCGCAAAGCGGTCGGCAAAGGTTTCACAGAGTTTTTGGGCCTTCTCCGGCGAGCCGACTTCGGCCTCCTCCATGGCCAGTACCACGTGCATTTGCTCCTTTGCCTGGGGATAACGCGCCAGGTTAAGCAGTGTGTCGTGCAGGGTGGCCTGTGACTCGCCGTAATTGGGTATCAGGACCAGATGGCGGACTTCATCCAGGGGCAGGGCATGGGGTCCGGCGTGCTGTCGCCAATGGGCTCCCCAGTCCCGGCGTTCCCATGCGCGGATCCGCCGCAGGCCGATAGAGTTGGCGATGCCTGCCAGCAGAAAGCGCAGGGCGGAATAAAGCCCGATTAACGATGCCAGGGCCAGAATGACGTAGGGCGCTTCAAGGGCGAGGACCAGCGAAACAAGCAATGCCAGCCAGGCCAGAAATCCGGGAATCCCGTCCAGCACTCTTTGGGGCACAGGGGAGGGCAGGGCAGTGCTGCGCGTGGCCGGGCGGACGCCGGACCGGGCATTCAGGTGTCGACCGCCGCCGGAATGCAAGGGCAAGCTCGACCTCGGTTGGTTTCAGGACGCAGGTTCAGGATAGCACAGGGCAAGAGCCATACAGGGAGAGGACTCAGACCTCCGGAGAGGCCTTGCCGCCCTTGCCGCCCTTGCTGCCCTTTTGACCGCGTTGCCTTGTCAGGCCTATCAGGTCACTACGATAGTCGTAGCTGTTGCGTCGCTTTTCGACGCCGGCGGCAAGCGCCAGGTCGACGAGTTCATTGAGCAACTCCGAAAACGACAGCCCGCTCTCCTGCCACAGCCAGGCGGCCAGAGACCCCGGCATGGTATTGATCTCCCCCAGCCAGACCTCTTCAGTCTCCGGTTTGACGAAGAAGTCGATCCGCGCGATGCCGTGGCCGTCGATGGCGCGAAAGGCGCGGACGGCGAGTTCCTGAATCCGTTGCGTCAGGCCCTTGTCCAGCGGCGCCGGAATGATGCGACCGGCGCTCTTCAACCCCTCCGGTCCGTGCAGGTACTTTTCCTCGTAGGTCAGAAAGTCATCCCAGCTCAGGGGTTGCTCCAGGGCCGAGGCGCGCAGGTCCGGGCTGTTGCCAAGCACGGAACAATTGATTTCGACGTGGCCCGTGATTCCCTGTTCGACCAGGACGCGGCGGTCAAAGTGCGTCGCCACGTCGATGGAAGCGCGCAGCAGCGGCTCATCGTCGGCCCGGCCGATACCTATGCTGGAACCGGCGGTGGCCGGCTTTACGAAGACCGGCCACTGTAACTGGTCCCTGATGCGGGCCAGCAGGAAATTCGGGTCATCCCGCCACTGTTGCCGGTGAAAATGCAGGGCGGGGACAAGGGGAATGTCCTGTTGCTGCAGCAGGGCGCGCGCGCTGATCTTGTCATTGGCCAGCGCCGACCCAAGCGTCAGGCAGCCCACGTAGGGCACGTCGGCCAGTTCAAGCAGGCCCTGCAGCGTTCCGTCCTCACCATGCGTACCGTGAATCGCCGGGAATACGACGTCAATGCGTTGCAGCCTGCTGCGGCGAAAGCGGCCGGCCAGTGGTTTCAGCAACAGACCGTGATGGCGTCTGTCCGGTGAAAGCAGCAGGGGATAGACAGCGTCATTGGCCGTGACGTCGCCATCGAAAGTGGCCAGTTCTCGCAGGGGCTCCCCGCCGAACCAGCTTCCTTCACGGCTGATATAGGCCGGCACCACCTCGAAGCGTTCCCGGTCCAGCGCGCGCATGACCTGGCTGGCAGTGACGATCGACACATCATGTTCGACGCTGCGCCCGCCAAAGATGACGGCGACGGTCCTGCGACGGCGTGCAGTCATGCAGACTTGCGCAAGAGCTGGAAGGCGGATTCCAGAAGCAGGGCGGCGCCCAGCGGGAAGGAGGATTCGTCGATATCGAAGACCGGTGTGTGGTGGCCGCGCTCCCTGTCGTCGTACTTCGCGCCCAGCTGGAACATGGCGCCTGGCGCAAGCCTGGTCATGAAGCCAAAGTCCTCCGCGCCCAGCATGGGCTGTGGCGGATTGAGTGCGTCGGGGCCGGCCATGCGGGTCGCGATGTCTTCAATGATGCCCGAGATTTCAGGATCGTTGTAGGTGGCGTCATAGCCGTTTTTGATCTCCAGTTCGTAGTCCCCGCCCATGGCGCGCGAGATGGCCAGCGCGCTCTCCAGTTCGGCAAACAGTTGTTCCCTTATGTCGCTGTCGTAGCTACGAATGGTGCCGCTGATTTCGATGGAGGCCGGAATGACGTTGGAAGCGATGCCGCAGTGAATGGTGCCGATAGAGATGATGGCCGGCTTGACCGGGTCGATACGGCGGGCGCGGATGCCGAAGATGGCGTTGATAATTTGAGCCAGCATAAAGACCGGGTCCGTACCGTGGTGCGGCGATGCCCCGTGGCCGCCATCGCCGCGAATGACGGCGTGGAAGGCGTCGTGAGCTGCCATGGCATAGCCGCTGCAGACCTCAATCTTGCCGGATTCCATACCGCTGGCCATATGCAGCGCCAGCACGTTGTCCACGCCGACCAGCGCCCGGTCTTCGATCATGCGCATCGCGCCGCTCTGACCTTCGTCATCCTGGTTTTCCTCGCATGGCTGGAACAGCAGGCGGATCTCGCCGGGCGGACGCTCGCTTTCGGGGATTTCGCTGAGCATCGTCGCCACCCCCAGCAGGATGGCCGTATGGGCATCGTGGCCGCAGGCGTGCATGACGTTGGGCGTTTGCGAACGGTAGGCGACTTCGTTTTCCTCGTCGATGGGCAGGGCGTCCATGTCGGCCCGAATGCCAACCACGGGCCGCCCTTCGCCGATGCGGGCCACGACGCCTGTCTTGCCAACCCCTGTCTCCGCCTCGAAGCCCAGTTCGTTCAGGGTTTCAGCGACCTTGCGGGCCGTGCGAAATTCCTCGAATCCGAGTTCCGGGTGCATGTGAAAGTCGCGTCGCCAGGCGACGATCCTGTCCGCCAGGGATCGCGCGTGTTCCAGTCGATCGGGGTGATAGCTCATGTCAGGCCTCCTGGCCGCTTGTCAGAATTCCGCGCAGCATTTTGACACAATGCCGGGCATCCGGGTAGCGTTTCAACTCCAGTTTTCGGGCAGATCGTTGAGAAAGAGCACGGCGTCGCCCGCAGTCAGGTGAGCCTCGTACCAGGAGACGGCCTCCGTCAGGGTGTTCATGGTGTGCAGCCGGTCCCCGGCGAAACCGGCCTCAAGCAAGCCTTCCCGCAATGGTCGCGTCTGCCGCGCGCCAACCAGGATCACGTCGCTTGCGTGCCGCGCCGCTTCCGCGCCAAGTTTGCGGTTTTCCCTTTCCATCAGGTCTCCCAGTTCGACCATGCCGGGCGTGACAAGCAATCGCCGCCCGGCATGCATACCCAGCACGCGCAGGGCGTGGCGCGCCCCGGCGGGATTTGCACTGTAGCCATCATTGATCAGGGTGATGCCGGTCGCCGTTTCTTCCCTCGCCAGGCGCGCTTCGGCCGGTTGCAGGCTGCGCACGCGCCAGGCGACGTCGCGCAGGGACATGCCCTCGCTCCTGGCGACTGCGGCGGCCAGCAATATGTTGCTCACGTTGTGTCTGCCAAGCAGGTCCGTGCTGAAGGCCTCGCATTCCCCGCTGCGCCGGTCCTCAACAGCGAAACGCAGCCCGTCCAGACTTTCCTGAATGTTCGTGGCGACCAGGCGCGGATCGTCCGCGGGGTCGTCTTTCGATGATCCCTCACAACTGACGGTCAAAATGGTGGCCGGGTGCCTGCGGGCAGCCATCTCGCGCAAATGCGGGTTGTCACGATCGAGAACGGCGACCCCGTCGGCGGGCAGGGCGCTTATGATTTCGTACTTGGCGCTTACGATGTTTTCGATGCTGCCGAATCGTTCCAGGTGTTGGGGCCCGATGGCCGTAACAACGCTGATCGAGGGGCGCGCCAGCTCGCAGATTTCAGCGATTTCGCCGGGAATGTAGGCGCCCATCTCCACGATGTAATAGTCCAGACTGCGGTCCTCCGCGAGGTCCTGGTTGATTGCCAGACAAACGCCCATCAGCGTGTTGTAACTCTTCGGCGTCGCCCCGACGCGATAGTGACCGTTCAGGATGTGTTGCAGATAGACCTTGGTGCTGGTTTTGCCGAAACTGCCGGTGATGCCGATGATCGCGGGTCCGGCTTCCACAAGTGTTGTGCGAGCCCGCGCGACAAAGCGGCGTCGCAGCAGGGATTCAACCGGACGCAGCAACAGGTTGGCGCCTACAAGCATTAATGGCGCCAACAGAACCAACAGCAGCCCCGCTGTCGTCACCAGAAATGGCTGCAACAGGCCGGCTCCAGGGTCGCCAGTGGCGGCCATCAGCAAGAGCCCCAGCAGCAGCGCAAGGACCCAGGCCACAACGAGGAGGCGCCTCGCCCGCCAGGTGACGCGAAAGCCTTTCTTGACTTCGCCACGAGTCTGCGGCCAGTTGGCCAGGATGGCGACCGGCAATGTCAGTAAAGCAGGCAACGGCGTGTCAGGGGCTTCGGCGAACAAGAGCAACAGGGCCGAGCCAAGCAGCGACGCCTTGAGGGGGCGACCGGGCAACCATCTTGAACCGCGATCGGCCAGCCAGCGCAGATAACGCCCGCTCTCGTATTCTTCCAGCTGAAGAAAATGCGCCTGGCCATAGAGTCGATGGCAACAGCCGGCCAGCCAGACCAGGGAGGCGAGCGCCAGAATCATTGCGGCATCCCTTGCCGCAGGAAATGCAAGGCGACGCGCGCAGTCTCCGCCAGGCGGTCAAGGTAACTGTAGTGACCTGCGCCTTCCCAAACGATGAGGCCGGCATCCGGGATGAGTTTTTCCAGTTCCCTGCCCATCCAGAGCGGAGTCTCTTCGTCCTGATCGCCCCAGAACAGCAGCGTAGGCGGCCGAACGCGGCTGGCGAAGGGACGCATGTCTTCATTGACAATTCGTACAAAGGTGGGACGCATCAGCCCATCGGCGGCGCGATAGTCGGGTGACGCAAAACGCCGTTGATACCAGTGGGCCAGGCGATCGTCGACGCCCGACAGCCCGACGCGCTCCAGTGTTGAGCGGGCGAAGCGGTAGGCCTTCAGTCGCGCGCGGGCCGGGAACGACTGCCGCGGCCGCAAACCCGCGGCATTGAAGAGCAGCATTTTCCCCACGCGTTGCGGATGGTCGGCGCCCAGCATCAGGCAGACTCGTCCGCCAAAGGAATGACCGGCCAGATCGACGCGATCGAGTTTCTGTACGCTCAGGAATTCCAGAACGAAGTTGCAGTAATCGCGCAGCGACCAGGGGCGATCCGGCCGTTCACTGTTGCCGAAGCCAGGGAAATCCGGCAGATAAACGCGGAAGCCGGCGTCGGCAATGCGCTCCGCCAGGGGCCACATCAGCTCCAGGCTTGCTCCCCAGCCGTGCAAAAGGACCAGAGGAGGGCCTTTTCCCGCTGCGACCCAGGCGCAATCGAGCCCCGCAACTCGTGAATATTGCAGTGCAGGACGATTCATTCCACCTTGATTTTCGCGCCCAGCGCTTTCAGTTTGTCGATCACGGCCCCAAAGTGATGCTCGATGGCCTGGGCGTTGTCGATTGTGGAAGGGCCTTCCGCGACCAGAGCGGCGGCCAGCATGCCCAGACCGGCCCGAATGTCCGGCGTCGCCATATAGCTGCCGTAAAGCGTGGCGGGCCCGACCACGATCGCCCGGTGCGGATCGCAGAGGACAATTTGCGCGCCCATGGCCTTGAGGCGGTCCACGAACAGCAGGCGATTGGGAAAGAGTTTTTCGTGAATCAACGTGGTCCCGCGCGCCTGTGAGGCGACTACCGTAGCGATGGCGATCAGGTCGGAGGGAAAGCCCGGCCAAATGGCGCTGTCGACCCGCAGGTCGACGTCGCCTGCGCGGTCGCGCACGGTCAATTGTTCGTGCCGCGGCACGAACACGGTGTCCGCCTCCAGCTCCAGATGGATGCCAAACTGGTCGAAAACCCGCGCCGCCATGCGCAGGTCCCGCTCGCGACTGCCGCCGAGGGTGACGCGGCCGCCACAGAGCGCCGCGATGGCGGCAATGCTGGCCACCTCAATGTGATTGGGGCCGATGCCGGTCTCTGCGCCGGCTGGGCTGCTGCAACCCGTGACCCGTAGCAGATTCGAACCCTGCCCTTGCACGCTTGCGCCCATGGCTTCCAGCAGCCGGCACAGTTCCTGTATATGGGGTTCGCTGGCGGCGTTGTGAATGACGGTTTCCTCGCCAAGGGTTGCCGCCAGCATCAACACGATTCCGGTCGCCGTGACGCTGGCGTTGCCCAGCAAAATCTCCCGCTTGCGCCAGGGGACGGCGCGAATCTCTACGGCGCCATGCAGAAACAGGACGTCCTGACCCAGGTCTCTCAGGGCGTCCAGGTGGGTGAGCAGGCGGCTGCGGGGCGTTTCGATTTCCAGCCGAACGTGGCCGCAACGGAGCAGCAGGGGAGCAACCATGAGGATGGCGCCGGCATGATCCAGCGCTTCCTGGTCAAGCGTGCGGCGAGAAAGCTGCTGCGTCTCAACCCTGAGCGTGGACGCCTCGTCGAACTGTATGTCCGCGCCCAGCCAGGATGCCAGTTCGATCTGCTGCAGGGTGCTGGCCGTGCGAGGCATGTTGTGTAGCACGACGGGCTGATCGCCGAGCAGGGACGCGGCGAGCAGGGCAAGGGCAGCGTTGGGGTTGCCCGAAGGGCGCCAGTCGCCATTGAGGGCTTGCCGGCCTTCGACGTGGATGCGCACGGGTCGGCTCGCCGTATCAGGGCATTAGCTTGACGTTGGCTGCGCGCTTGCGCTCGGCAATCGGACGCACCGGCGGGCATTCCCAGGCGCTGTCCTCCGTCTGGCTGCGAGTCTTCGTGAATTTGGGCAAAATCCCGCAAGCGAAACATTTGTCACGGCAGTCGATCCTGGTCTCGCCCTTCAGGCTCATTTGATAGTCCTGAAGCAGGAACTTGCGGTGTACGGCCACGTCGATGTGTTCCCAGGGGAAAATTTCGTGGTCCCCACGAGTCCTGTGGTTGTAGAAATCCGGGTCCAGCCCGGCTTCTGCAAAGGCTTGCAACCAGCGGTCGTGATGATGCCGGTCCTGCCACGCGTCGAAGGTGCAGCCCAGTTCCCAGGCCCGCTGCACCACCTGACCCAGTCGGCGATCGCCGCGGCTGAGGAAGCCTTCGAATTCGCTGGATTCAATGTCATTCCAGCGCAGATGCAGGCCGGGACCGCGCAATTCCCGTTTGAGAAGCTTTTGCTTTTCCAGCACCTGTTCTCTTGAGTCCTGGGGCACCCACTGGAATGGCGTGTGCGGTTTGGGAATGAATGTGCTCACCCCAACGTTGACGTTGGCCTTGTTGCCAAGCTCCTTGCGGCCTTCACGCAACACGGCCTTGCAGAGGTCGATGATGCCCCAGACGTCGTCCCTACTTCACAGTACACCCACACCCTGACTGTGACTGGGAGACTGGAAGGATTCTACATGTGTACTGTGACTAACAATAAACCATCTCGGGCACTAGGAACCCTAGGTATGTGTATACAGTATTATAGAGCTATATAGCCTGCTATTCTGCGATTCCAGGTGTATATATCACTCTAAATGGTGTCTACGCCCCTAACCATGGCTATGTGATGATTAGTGATATTGGCTTCACTGATGACATGGCTCTCATCTGTAATACTAATCGTTTTGCTAATCTCACTTCCCGTCCTGGTGGGCGAATTCATTCTGGAGGAGACTGGTTTGCTCCAGATGGGAGTAGAGTTGGTGATCGAAATAGTGGTGATGT
>DAOUIB010000110.1:0-4754 GCA_034428275.1 Anaerolineae bacterium | reverse complement strand
ACGAAGATCCCTCAGGTGCGGCAGGGCCTTGCAGAGCCGATCGTATGGCACATGGTGGGGCATATCCAAAGTCGCAAGGCCAGGCAGGTACCCGGTTTGTTCCAGGTGGTACACGCGGTGGACCGGCCAAAGCTGGCGCGTCGCCTTTCAGCCCTGATGAGCGAGCGGGACGCCAGGCTGGACGTGTTGCTCGAAATCAACGTTAGTGGCGAGGCCAGCAAGGCCGGTCTCAATGCCTTTGGCTGGCAGGAGGACGCAGAACTGCGCGACACCCTGTGGCGGGAATGCGAAACGATGCTTGCCTTGCCGGGACTGCGCGTGCGGGGCCTGATGACGATGGCGCCAATCGTCCCGGACATGGAGGCAACGCGTCCGGTGTTCAGGCAGTTGGCGGCCTTGCGCGCAGCGCTTGCCAGGGATTTCCAGGTGAACCTGCCGGAATTAAGCATGGGAATGACGGAGGATTACCCCGTCGCCGTTGAAGAGGGCGCAACCATCGTTCGAATTGGCCGGGCCATTTTTGGACCCCGCCGGGAGAATGAGAAATGAGTTCGATTGGTGACCTGCTGGCTCAGTTGCTACAAATTTATCAGCTGGTTTTGCTGGCCCGCGTTTTGCTCAGTTGGTTCCCGGACATTGATCGCAGCAACGCGATCGTCCAGTTCCTGTATGACGTGACAGAGCCCGTGCTTGAGCCTGTCCGACGGCGACTGCCCCGTGGCTCCACGATCGATTTTAGCCCGCTGGTCGTGTTTTTTGGAATATCTGTGTTGTCGATGATCATTCGCGCCATTTTTTGACCGGGACCAGGCGGCGAAATCATCGTTGCGCCAGCGGCATTGTCGCCGCCGGCGGCTTCAGGCGGTCACGGCGACGAGAATGCGACCGCAGTTGGCGCAGGTGACAAGGCGTCGCCCCTGTTTGACCTCGCGCTCGGCCGTGATGTTTTGCGCGACTCCACAGAGCGTACAACTGTTGCCTTCCATGCGGGCGACCGGCTGCCCGCCCTTGCGCGGCCTGAGAGCCTCGTATTGTCCCAGCAATTGCGGCTGGATTTTCTCCAGCGCGCCCTGACGCCGCCTTTCCAGGTCCGGCAGGGAATTCTTCAGGTTATCCCGTTCGAGCATGAGCTCTTGATGGGCGTCGCCGCGGCGACCGGTGACTTCCCTCAGGGCCTGTTCGGCATCGGCCATGCGCGATTCCGCTTCCTCGATGGCCATCATGGTTTCCAGTGAGCGCGTCTCCAGGTCGCCATTGCGGCGGGTCAGCGAGGCAACTTCGAGTTGCATGTCCTGCATTTCTCGCGGGCTTTTGACGGTGCCGCTGTAAAGCAACTCGCCTGTGCTGCGAATCTTCTCTTCATTGCCGGCCGTCTCCAGTTCCAGATCGCGCAGTCGATTGCGCAGCGGCCTCAGGATGTCGCGGATTTCCTGACAGCGCGCTTCGGCGCCCTGGATTTCAGCGTCGTCCGCCAGTTCCTGCGCGATATCCTGCAAGCGCCGCCTGGCCTTCAGGGCAGATTGTTCCAGTTGCTGCAACTGATAAAGCTGAAGGGCGGGGTTCACCGGTAACTCACCTGGATGACGAGTGTCGGCCCAGTATACTGACCGGCCTGATTCGTGCCAAACCCCGCTGTCCTGGTATAGTTTGGCATTGCACACAGCCCAACACTCCGAAGGGACCGCTAAAGTAACGATGAACCGGCGTCTTCAGTTGCGCTTCAAGGAGCGGGTCAGACTTTTGATGGCCGGTGACGTACTGGCCGTGCTGCTCGCTGTCCTTGTTGCCCTGATTCTTCGCGCCTTCAGCAGCCAGTTGGTGATTGACCGGGCCTATTTTGCCAGCCAGGCCCCCTGGTTTCTTTTTTTTGCCGTGGTGTGGCTGGTGTTGGCCAACGCGAATGACCTGTACCGATTGTCTCTTAACTGGAGCCCAACCCGGATTCTGTTGCGTTTGGTGCGGGTCACGCTGCAAATTCTGCTCTTTTACATGATTGTGTTTTTCCTCGCCGAACGCAACGAACTGCCGCGCCTTTTCATGCTCTACTTTGCAGTGTCTTCCATCCTGCTGATTGTCATGTGGCGATTGATCTGGCCGACCTTAAGCGACTGGGCCAGCGAGGCGCGCCGAATCCTGGTCATCGGGGAAGGCGCGGGCGTGCAGCTCATCAGGGAGGCCATTGAACAACAGGCTGCAGATGCCTTTGTCATTGTCGACGTGCTCAACACCAGGGAACTTGAAGCCCTGCAGGGCCGGACCGGTTTGACGGAACTGGCCCGGGAAAAACGAGTCAGTGACATCATCGTGACGGCCACCGGCGCTCTGAAAGGCGAGGGGCTCCGTGGCGCGATGGATGCCACGGTGGCCGGCATCAACTTGCTGCCAATGCCCGTGCTCTATGAAGGCATCACCGGTCGATTTCCCGTTGGGGTCGTGGGGGAGAACTGGGCCATCCTCCTGCCGCCGGACACAGAAAACATGCGGCCCTGGTTGCTGGTCAAGGGCGTGCTGGACTATGTGTTGGCATTGCTGGGTGCGGTGCTGCTGTTACTGGTGTTGCCTCTGGTCGCGCTCGCCATACGTCTCGATTCGCGCGGCAGCGTTTTCTATTCCCAGGAGCGCGTGGGCCTCAACGGGCGACTGTTTCGCATGATCAAGTTTCGCACCATGGTCGCCGACGCCGAAGAGGAGACCGGCGCTGTTTTTGCCCAGGGTGATGACCCGCGCGTCACGAGAATCGGAAGATTCCTGCGTCGCTCCCATCTGGATGAATTGCCGCAGGTATTCAACATCCTGCGCGGTGAAATGAGCCTGGTTGGTCCCCGACCCGAACGACCGGAGCACGAGGCAGGTCTGGACCGGGACATCCCCTTCTACAGGGTCCGTCAAACGATGCTGCCTGGCCTGACAGGCTGGGCCCAGGTGCATCAGGACTACGCCATGGACGTCGCCGAGACCCAGGTCAAACTGCAATACGATCTCTACTATGTGCGTCACCATTCCTTTTTGCTTGACCTGGAAATCCTGTTGCGGACCCTGGGCAGGGTCCTCGATTCCCGTGCCTATCGCCGTGGTACGACAGGATCGACCGGCCAGGACACGCAGGGTGTGGCCAACTTCCCTTGATGCTGGAGTGATTTTGTGTCGGATATCAAGTTGAGGGCAGCACGACAGCTGATTGCCGAGGAACAGACGGCAGCAGCGCGGCGAATTCTGGAAACCATGCCGTCCAATGAGACGGCGCGGGGGTGGCTGACCCGCCTGAATGAGATGGCGGGCGATAGTCCGGAGCCGGCAGCCAGTCCGGCAGGCGCATGGGAATACCTGGAGGTCTTTGTCAAGGCCAGCGAACGGCAACAGGCCGATGCCCGGGTCGTTCTCGCCGGCCAGACCTTCACCACGGTTGAACACTTCTATACGCGCAAACTGAATGAACTGGGCGCGCAGGGTTGGGAATTGTTGTCAGAAGAACTGCAGGGCGGGGATTTCTATCGTCTGCTGTTCAAACGGCGCATCCCCGGCGGCAGGGATTGACGGTCAGGGTCGAAGCCCTTGATGGCCGCCGGCAAGGCGTCGTTCCAGCGGCTCGCGCAATTCCTGAAAACTGATTTCCAGCCAGGGGAAACCCAGCCAGACATTCATGAGGCCAAAAAGCATGCCGGTGACGACGCGAAAGGCGGGCGTCGTCTCGCGCGGCGGCCACAGGCTGAACGGGGGGTAACCCAGCAGTTGGCTGAAGCCGTCAATTCCGACTGGAGCCAGCCCAAGCAACACGTAGAGCCAGATCGGCGCCGGCCGCAGGATTCTCCGCCAGCGGCCGTAAAGCATGGCCCCGACGAGCATGGCGCCGTATATTGAGATGTCTCTTTCACAAAGCGACAACTTGTAGCCGAAACTCTCATCGCCCGCGAAGGCCCGCGACGCGAATTGCAGGGCGGGAGTGAAGGTGTAAAAGTCCTCCAGCGTCATGTCCGCCGGATTGAGACCGGAATAACGGGCGTACAGGTCACGAAAGGCGGGCGAGTCGAGGGCGGCGCGTTCAAAGGATACGACATCAAGCCCGGCGAGTTCACGCGGCCACAAGGTCTGCTGCCCGCCGATGAACCAGGATCGAAACGCGAACTGGTGACAAAAGGGACTGTAGAGGGTGTAGATGGCCCTTCCCGGCGCTTCCAGGCCGAGCTTCATGAAGACCGGCGCCAGGAAAGGCAAGGCGACGTAGAGCGCCAGGAAGAGCGTGACGAGTTTGAGCCAGTGACGGCAAATCGCCAGCAGTATTCGATCGCGCCGCAGGGCGCTGCGGCGCATAAAGGCCCGGGCCGGATTCACCGGGCCGGCCCGGGATCAGGATTGCCCGTCAACGCGGGGTCAGGACAGCAGTGCTCCGTCCACCAGTTCATGAATTTGCTCTACGGTCAGGGCCCCGAAGTGCCGGGACAGAATCCTGCCATCCCGATCCAGCAAAAAGGTGCTGGGATAATTGTTGATGCCATACAGCGACTGAATTGAAGCGTCTTCGTCGAGCGCCAGAGGAAAGGACAGGGCAAGTTCTTCGCGAAAGTCCTGCACTGCAGCTGCTGACTCGGCATTGTTCACGGCGATGACGACGAAATCCTCGCCCGCCCGCTCGCGGTAAATCTGCTCGAACTCCGGCATTTCGATGCGGCATGGACCGCACCAGGTCGCCCAGAAATTAAGCAGGACGACCTTGCCCCGATAGTCGCCGAGACTCAGGGCCTGGCCGTCATCGCCGC
>DAOUIB010000109.1:0-2907 GCA_034428275.1 Anaerolineae bacterium | reverse complement strand
CGTGAAAGCCGTCCCCGCCAAAAATGCGCAGGTACTGCGCGCCATCCTGTACTTTCGCGCGCGCCAGCAGGTCCTGCAGGCTGAAACCGGTCCACTTCTGCGTACCGATCAGGTCGCCGCCGATGCGATTGGAGATGCATGACAGGGTCAGGTACTGGTCCATCGGTCGAAAGTCGCTGCGCAGGTCCGCCAGGGTCAAATCCAGCGGGTTGTCCACCATGCCCGTGACGGGCAGGGTCCAGCTTTCCTCCTCAAGGACCGGCGGGCGCGAACTGATGTCGATGCGATAGTGCTTTTCGACCGGCGTCAGTTCCGGCCGCGTGCCGTCCACGGGCTGCACCGACGCGTCCGCGTTGGGCAGGACGCCTCCGCTCGAACTGGCGTAACGCACGGTCGTGGCGCTGCCGCCGCTTTCGCGCAGCAGGGCGCCCACACCGGCGCCAACCACGGTGATGGTGGCCGCGGCGCCGCCCATGCGCACCAGGAAGCTGCGCCGGTCGAGAGTCTCGACCGATGCCTCCTCGGCAGGGCTTTCCTCCGCTTCGGGGCTGGCCAGCAATCTGTTGTACATGGCGGCCAGAGCGAGGCCCCATGCGGCGAAGCCGACCACAATCCAGAGGAAATTGACGATGGGCATGGTAAGTGCGGAGAAGTTGACGTCGTTGCTCAACAGGGCGACAGGCAGTCCCAACACCAGACCCGGGACCAGGCCGGCCTGAAAGGCGAGGCGTTTCGAACTGCGACGACGGGCCAGGTGATAAAAGACGGCGCCGACGACCACGCCGGAGATGACCATTCCGGCGATGCCCATGAGTTGCTCGGCGGCCTTGGCGGCCGTGGAGGTCTCGCCCAGCTGCAGCGCGGTGATGATCGACACCATGGTATCGATGGCGAAGGTGATGAGCCCGCCGGGCATGTTGCGCGCCGCCCAGTCGAGCACGTCAAAGGGCACGAAGGGCGTGCCCAGAAATGCGTCGGCAAGCCAGAAAATGGCCACCAGCGGGATCGTCAGCAACAAGCCTGCCAGCGCTCCATAGCCGAGGGCCCGTCCGCCCCCGGCAGTTCCCGTCATGGATCTCTCTTCGGTCATAGCCACATCCTGTCTTCAATCAGACCAGTATACAACACATTGTCCACGGTCATCTTGCGAAACCCTTACGCGTGGCGGCGTGGTGGACAAGGGCATACAATTCCAGACGTTCCCGGATGCGGAGAACTTACCCATGCTCATTGTCGATGCGCACGAGGACATTGCCTTCAACTGGCTGGCGGGCGGCCGCGACTGGCGCCGCAGCGCGCTGGACATCCGGCGCGAAGAGGCGGGACAGGCGGACAAGAGGCGGGCCGGTCTGGCCAGCACCGGCCTGCCCGAGTCTCTGGCCGGCGGGGTGGCCGTGATTTGCGCCACCTTGTTCACCGCGCCACGCAGCCGTCACGCCAGCGCCTGGGACAGCCTCAGTTACAGCGACGCGCAGGAAGCGTACGATCTGGCTTCGAGCCAGCTGGACTACTACGAGCGCCTGGCGGACGAACACGATCAGATCACGCTGGTTCCTGACAGGGAGCAACTCGATGCCGTGCTTGCGACCTGGGAGAGTGGCAAACCTGAGACAGGGCGTGAGGTCGGTCTGGTGCTGCTGATGGAGAACGCCGACCCGATCATTGAGCCCGAGCAATTTGAGGAATGGTATGCGCGCGGTGTGCGCATCGTGGGTCCGGCATGGACGGCTTCCCGCTACTGCGGCGGCACCGGGCAACCCGGCCCCCTGACGGACGAGGGACGCGAACTGCTGGAAATCATGGCGGAGTTTGGCGTCTTGCTCGATCTTTCGCACATGGCGGAAGAAGCCTGCCGCGAAGCGCTGGACCGCTACGAGGGGCCGGTCTTTGCCAGCCACAGCAATCCACGGCGATTCTGCGACAGCGACCGTCACCTTGATGACGACATGATCCGTCAGCTGGCGGAGCGCGATGGCGTCTGCGGCGCGGTACTGTTCAATCGCTTCCTCAGCAACCACTGGAGCGGTCCGCAACGCCTGCCGCTGGATGCCGTGTTGCAGGTGATCGACCACGTATGTCAGTTGACCGGCAGCGCCAGGCACGCAGGCATCGGCAGCGATCTCGATGGTGGATTTGGAGCGGAGAGCGCGCCGGCAGGTATCGACACCGTGGCTGATATCAGGGCCATCGGCAGCGGCCTGGCCGAGCGCGGTTACCAGTCCGAAGATATTTCGGCGATAATGAATGGCAACATGTTGCGTATGCTGAGGGCCGCGTTGCCGGAAGGTTGATTCAGTGCAACGCCTCGAACAAATAGGGATGCTGTTGGGGACGGCCGGTATCGTGATGGCGGTGACGGGCCTGTTCCCCGGCCTCACCGGCCAGGCCGTGATGGGTGGTATCGGCGTCCTGCAACTGGTGGCCATGCTGACGGGGTTGAGCCTGTTGATCTTTGGCGCCCTGCTTTACGTCAAGGCCGCCTTTTATCCCCGTGCCCGGGCGACACTGGCGCAGCAGGTTGCCCTGCGTCTTTCGCTGACGGCGCTGCTCATCGCCGGCATGGCCTCGGTGGCCGACGTCCTCGGCTTCGGTTCCAACGTGCACGCCCTGTACGCCGAGGACATTTATTTCGGCCCGCTGCAGGCGGCCGGTCTCATCGGTGGCTTCGGGGTGGCCGCCTCGGGCGTACTGCTCTATGCCCTGGGGGGTATGCGCGGCCAGAAGCGGGAGGACGACAAAGACCCGGCTTCGCCGTCGTGACTTGCCTCAGGCGCGGACGAGGCGATAAATGACGCCTGAGTAGTCGAGGACGTAGAGTTCGCCGTCCTCGTCTTCGCCGAAGGAAGTGATCTGCAATCCGCTCTCGGCGAAGCGCATGTTTTGCCAGTCGCCGGAAGCGTCGCGCCA
>DAOUIB010000108.1:0-3105 GCA_034428275.1 Anaerolineae bacterium | reverse complement strand
CGAGCGTGGGCGCGCTGCCGAAGCGCGGCGACTTGTCCGGCGGCGGCAGATTCTGTTCGTCGATCAAACGGTTCAGGGCCGCCACTTCATCCGCGCCCAGGGCATCTTCGATGACCAGGTAGCCCTGCAGGTCAAAGAGGTACTTTTGGAGTTCCAGGTCGCTCATGGGGTGGTCCCTCTGTGTTTGGCTGCAATTATGTTCGCAATTGTTCGTATGCCTCACGCAACATGGGTTTGAGTTTCTCCAGGTCGGCAAGAGTTTGCACAGCAGCGTTGTGATATTGTCGCTTCACGCCCGGAGGTGTTGCCACAATCGACAGCATGACCGCGTTTGCCTTGGTGCGCAGATTAATGTACACAAACACAGGGGAGCGCTTTCGGCCAGCGACCACGCGTTTGGCTGAGATTACACTTGGAAATGCGTCCACTCGCACGTCGCCTCCCAAAGATTTCGCAAAAGCGCGCAGTTCAAGACACATTGAGCGTATATCTTCGGTTGCACGTCGCCAGCTCCCATTTATGGAGAAAGGTTCCCCGTTATCGGCCATCGGCTCCTTCGGCGTTGGCACAGGGACAGGGTCCGGTTCAGGGGGGCTTGGCGTTATGACTGGAACACGTTTCGGCGGCCCCTCTCCATACACCCACTCAAGCATGAGCATGTTCAGATCATGTCCGAACCGCCTGTAGCGAACAAGTTCAACTCGTGCCTTGCTGTTCTCCGCGGCGTCAAGGTCCTGGCCCGGGAAATCACCCGCAACGCAGAGCAACCATGCGCCTTTGAAGTTGATGCCTTTCACACGTTCCGGGGCTATCTTTTCCCGCACCAGTCGCCGAAAGTTTTCGTGATTGTCTCTTCGTTTGAGCCAGTTGAGATAGCGTACGCCCTGATTGATGACGTTTTCGTCCAGGCCGCGCTTGTATTCAATCACCACCGGGCAGTCACGATCATCAATGCCGAGGGTGTCAATGCGACCTTGACTTGTAGTGTATTCCGAATCGAGGAATTCGATACCTGTTAAATCATGCAGGTGCGTTTCGAAGAGCTTTTGAAGTTCGCGCTCCTGAGCGAAGCTGTGCTCCCCAAGCTCATGCACACCATCGTAGATCACGTGAAAAAGCCTGATTTCGCCCATCAATACTCCCCCTCGCCCCGCTGACCCGCCACGATCGCCACGCCAGCTCTGCCTGTCAACACATTGTCGTCAGCGTCACTCCACCCAGCGGAATCGCTCGCCTCTTGCGTCATGCTCATAGGCCTGACGTAGCAGTGGCCTGGCTCGCTCAAGGTCTTTCCGATTGCGAATGGTGATTTCCACGCGGTTGTGATTGAGCGGATAACCCTGGGTATCGCGGGTAAAACCGCGCTCCAGCTTCATCTTCGCAGGATCCACTGACACATAGGCCAGCAAGCAATTCTCGCGCGAGCGCAAGTTTACAGCAACGATATTGAAGTTACCTTTGAAGGTGACGAGTTGACTGCGTGGCTCGACTTGCACATCCGGGCCAAGACCCAGGACCAAGTCATGTAGTTCGATGAAGAGCGTACGTAATTCCACACTGGCACCTCGCCAGCCTGAAGTCTTGCTGAAATCTGGCTGGTTGTCGTCATCGTAATTTGTTTCGTCAATCAGAGCGTCTTCTTCAGGGTCAGGATGGATCAATTCGATCGCGATTATCCCATCGCCGAAACATGCGTATTTCAGCAACGCGACAAGTTTTTCGCTGTATCTCGCTGCAACCACATCTCTGCGCGGAAACTGCCAGGCTACACACAGCAGCCAGGCTTCTTCAAAATCGATGTTGCGATCTCCAAGTTTTTGCTGAACCAATGTCCGAATTCTCGCTCTGGCATGTTGACCTTCCATCCAATGGAGATAGTCCAGTCCCTGATTGATGACGTTTTCGTCCCTGTTTCGCTTGTATTCGATCACTACAGGACGATCCATTTCGTCAAGCCCAAGGGTATCAATGCGCCCCCTGTGGTTGGGCCCGGTAGGAAACTCTGAAGCCAGAAAATCAATGTGCAACATTTCTTGAAGATTGTCTTCAAAGATTTTTTGCAGGTCGCGTTCTGTTGGAAAGCGTTCGTCTTCACACCACTGCAAATTGCCACCTCTCGTTCGAAAAACATCAATTCGATCCAGAAACGCGCTTCCATATGCGTCTCGTTCACTAACCTTGCCCATCAATACTCCCCCTGACCCCGCTCGCCGCGGACGATCGCCACGCCGGCGCTGGCGCCGATGCGCGTCGCGCCCGCCCGGATCATCGCCAACGCGTCCTCGCGCGTCCGCACCCCGCCGGAGGCCTTCACGCCCAGCGTCGGCCCCACCACACTCCGCATCAGCGCGATGTCCTCCACCGTCGCGCCGCCGCCGCCGAAGCCCGTGCTGGTCTTCACGTAGTCCGCGCCCGCCAGCTGGCTCAGGACGCAGGCGATGATCTTCTCCTCGTCCGTCAGCAGGGCCGTCTCCAGGATCACCTTGCAGGGCGCGCCCGCCGCGTGACAGACCGCCACGACCGCGCCGACGTCCTCCAGCAGCGCGCGCAGGTCGCGGTCCTTCAGCGCGCCGACGTTCAGCACCATGTCGATCTCGCCCGCGCCGGCCGCCAGCGCCAGCTGCGCCTCATGCGCCTTCGCCCCCGGCAAACCGGCACCCAGCGGGAAGCCGACCACGCTGCAGACCTTTACGCCGCTGCCCCGCAGCAGTTCGGCCGCCAGGGGCACGCGCCCGCTGTTGACGCAGACGGTGGCGAAGCCCTGCTCGCGCGCTTCCGCGCAGAGCTGCCGGATCTGCGCCGCCCTGGCCTCGGGCTTGAGCAGGGTGTGGTCGATGAAGGGCGCCAGGCCCGCCTCCAGGTCGGGGGGCGCCGCCGGCAGGGGCTCGCCGGGCGCCTGGCCCGCCTCCTCGAGGATGGCCCGCGCCTGCTGCCGCGTCTGCCGCGCCAGCCGTTTGATGGTCGCCGGTGACAGAGCCTGCGCCATGTGACCTCTTTCCCGATTGCCGGCAGATTGCGCGCGAGTATAGCAAGGACAGAGTCCGAAGCATCCCACAGGGGTAGCAAGAGCGAAGCTCGCAGCATCCTGAAAGGGTAGCGAGGGCC
>DAOUIB010000107.1:0-6540 GCA_034428275.1 Anaerolineae bacterium | reverse complement strand
CCCCCGCCTGAAAGGGTCCGCGCAGACTCGCCCGCGCAATGTAGTTTCAGCGAACGCGACTCCGGGTAGACCAGCCACACCATTTGCGTACCGCGCTCCAGATAGCGGGCCGCCTTCGCGCGCAACTCACGGCGCGTGTTGCTCCTGCTTTCGATTTCGACGGCCAGTAATGGCGCCTCGCGGGGGTAATCCTCGCCCTCCAGCGGCAGCACGGCCACGTCCGGCACGCAGAGCCAGCCGTCCAGATCGTGCGTGATCTCCACGCCGGCACCGAATCCTGAAACGTGTTCAGTCTCCAGCCAGTTCTGCAGCAACCTGTAAATCCATCCCTCAATAAAACCGTGACTGCGGCTCGGCGACATTTCGATGACGGCTCCGTTGGCGGCGGGCTTGAATCTGCGCTCCGGGTAGCGCTCCTCCAGATCGAGGAACTCCCGCAGGCTGAGTCTCTTTTCACTGATGGCGACGGCCATGGCCGGTCTCCCGCGTTTCGCTGTCCCCAAGTATAGCCTGACTGCTGCCTTGACGGCGGCGCCTGCGTGTTACTCTCTCCCCGTTCCGCCGCGCCGGAGTACCGACGGAGAGTCTCATGCGACCCAACATCGTCTTCATCACCTGTCACGACCTGGGGCGACACCTGGGCTGCTACGGCCAGGGCACGGTGTCCTCACCCGCGCTGGACGCCCTCGCCGCGCGCGGCATGCTCTTCGAACGCAGCTTCTGCACCGCGCCGCAGTGCAGCCCCTCGCGCGCTGCCCTGCATACGGGCCGGCACGCCCACGCCAACGGCATGCACGGCCTGGCGCACGATCCCTTCCGCTGGCGTCTGTACGCCGACGAGCGGCACCTGGCGCATCACTTGCGCGAGACCGGCTATCGCACGGCGCTCTTCGGCATCCAGCACCTGACGGACGCCGCCGGAGCGCCCGACCTGGGCTACGACGAGATCCATGACCGGGCGCCGGCGGCCCTGTTGGGTCAGGCCGCGTCGGACTGGCTGGCGACGCGCGCCGCCACGGCGCAGCCCTTTTACCTGGAAGTCGGCTTCTTCGAACCGCACCGCCGCTGGGATTTCGGCGACGTGGAGCCCGACGACCGGCTCGGCGCGGCCCTGCCCCCTTACCTGCCGAAGACGCCGGAGGCCCGCGCCGAAGTCGCCGAGCTGCAGGGCGCCATCGCGGCGCTGGACGCAGCCGTCGGGCAGATCGTGGCGACGCTGGAGGCCCAGGGTCTGCTGCGGGACACCTGGCTGGTCTTCGTCACCGACCACGGCCTGGCCATGCCGCGGGCCAAGTGCACGCTCTACGATCCCGGCATCGAAACGGCGCTGCTGATGCACTGGCCCGGCGGCGGGCTGACGGGCGGCAGGCGAATCCCGCAGATGATCAGCCACGTGGACGTCGTGCCGACCCTGCTGGAAGCGCTGGGTCTGGAGCGGCCGCCGCGCCTGCACGGGCGCAGCTTCTGGCCGCTGCTGCAGGGCGCGGACCATGAGGCGCGCGACCTCGTCTTCGCCGGCAAGACCTTTCACACGGCCTGGGAGCCCATGCGCGGCCTGCGCACGGATGATCACAAGCTCATTCTGAATCTCTGTCAGGACGTCGCCGTCAACGTGCCGTCCGACATTCAACTCAGCCCCGTCTACCCGCAGATGATCGAGGCGATCAGCGCGCGCCGGCCGGCCGTCGAACTCTATGACCTGCGGGCGGACCCGCTCGAACAGGACAACCTGGCCGGCCAGGCGCCACACCAGGCCCTCGAAAGCGCCCTGCTGGAACGCCTCTACCGCTGGATGGAGGGCACGGGCGACCCGCTGCTGCAGGGCCCGGTGGCCTCACCCGCCTGGGAGGCCGCCATCGCGGAACTGCGCCGGGCCACCTGAAGGTCGCCCTCCGCGCTTGCCGCGACCCGTCAAGCCCGCTAGTATGGGAGCAATGGTTGTCACCGGGCTACCCGACCCAGGCCCTGCGCGGCGGGTCCTCCGAACCGTGTCAGGCCTTGACGGGAGCAGCACTAAGGAGTTCTTCCCGGGTGTCGCAGACCGGCCTGGGCCGGGTAGCGCCGTGACAGCCGCCCCCGACCGCCGACGGCGCTGACCCCTTGCCCCTGCGACTCTGGCATCTCGTCCTTGTCCTGCCCCTGCTCTTGCTGGCGTCGCTGGCCGCTGCGCTGCTGCTGGCGCCCTTTGTGCTGGAAAAGGACCTGACGCTGGTCGTTGACGGTCAGGCGCTGGCGCTGCGCAGCCGCGCCGGGCTGGTCGGCCAGTTGCTGGCTGAACGGGGCATCGAACTGCAGCCTGGCGATCTGGTGGAACCCGGCGCGGCCAGCCTGCTCTTCGACGGTCAGCAGGTGCGGGTCAGTTTCGCACGTGACGTGCTGCTGGGCGTCGACGGCGTGACGCGCATCCTGCGCAGCCCGCTCAACGATCCCCTCGCCCTGCTAACTGAGGCCGGGCTGGCGCCGGCCCCCGGCGACGCCCTTTACGTCAACGGGCAACCCTTCGACCCCGCCTGGACCATGGACCCGGCCTCGCCCCTGACGCGACTCGAATTGCGCCGCCCGCAGCCCTTCCTGTTGCAGGATGGCGACGACCTGCGCAACCTGCGCAGCAGCGCCCGCACCGTGGGTGAAGCGCTGCTGGAGAATGGCGTCGCGCTGCGCGAGGGGGATGTGCTGCACCCGCCGGCCGCAACGTCCCTGGTGGCCAACATGACCCTGCAGCTGCGTCGCGCCCTGCCGCTCACCCTGCACGCGGACGGCGCTTCCCGCCCGCTGCGCCTGCCCGGCGAGACGGTGAGCGAGGCGCTCGCCGCCGCCGGAGTGCAACTCGCTGGCGAGGACTACAGCATCCCGCCGGGCGACACGCCCCTGGTAGCCGGCATGCAGTTGCGCGTCATTCGCGTGCATGAGGAGGTCGTGTACGAGAGGGAAACCCTGCCTCACAGGACGCTGACCCAGGCCGACCCCGACCTGGAACTGGACCAGCGCCGCGTGCTGCAGCAGGGCCAGGACGGCGTCCGCGGCCTGCCGCAGCGCATCCGCTACGAAAACGGCGTGGAGGTCAGCCGCGAGAGTGGTGAGGTGGAAATGCTGCAGGAGCCGCGCGACCACATCATCGGCCTGGGCAGCAAGATCGTGCTGCGCAGCATCAACACGCCCCAGGGGCCGCGGCAATACTGGCGCGTGCTGCGCATGAAGGCCACCAGCTACCATCCCGGCTCGCAGGGCAACAGCACGGCCACCGCCACGGGCGCCTTCCTGCGCAAGGGCGTCGTCGCCTCCAACCCGAAAGTCATCCCCTACGGCACGAAAGTCTACGTCGAGGGCTACGGCGTCGGCAGCATGGAAGACACGGCCGCCGCCTGGTACGTGCAGCAGCAGCCGATGTTCATCGACCTCGGCTACAGCGACGCGGACTATCAGCCCTGGTCCAAATGGGTGGACGTCTACCTGTTGACGCCCGTGCCCTACGGGCGCTTCCCGCTCGCGCTGCCGGGCTGAAGCGCAGCGCCCTCAGGAGGGCTGCGGAAGGTCCTCCGCCCCGATCAGGCCGGCCAGGGCCAGGCCGACGGCGCCGGCCATGAAACTGACGCCGACCCACATGTGCGTGCTCCACCAGATGCCGGCGCCCAGGAGCAGAATGGCAAACAGGCCGAAGGTCATGATGAAGGGTACGGCGAAAGCGAAAAGCCGCAGGGCCAGCAGCGGCGAGCCCGGTTCACGCGCCAGCAGCCAGTCGCCCGCCAGACCGGCCAGCAGCGGCGCCAGCAAGGCCGGCGCGTACGGGGCGGTGTCCTCGAGACGAATGTAAAACATGATCAGCGCGCTGGTGAACAGCAGGAAGGTGACCGCGCCGAAGGGCAGCGCCATGCGCCGCCGCAGAAACAGGAGGGCGCCGGTCATCAGCGCGGCGGGGATCAGCACGGTGGCCACCGTGTAGGCCTCGGCCAGCTTGCGGTTGCTGTCGGGGTCAAGGGTCACGTAGCGGTCCACCTGGCTCCAGACGTTGTTGAAGCCCGTGAACAGGGTGGCGAGCGTGAGCGCCATCAGGGCCGCCGTCAGCGGCGGAAACAGGGCCTTCCAGCCCCGCCCCGTCGCGCCCTGCGCCAGGAAAGAGCGCAGGGGGCCGCTCATGAAGAGCAGGCCGCTGAGCACCAGCAGCAAATGCGAGGGGCTCACCAGCGCGTCGATACCGGATTCGAAACCGAAGATTTCATGCCAGATGAGATCAACAACGCCGCCCACGCCGAAGAGCAGCACGCCGCCGAAGGAAAGCAGGTAGGCCTCCGGCAGCGCCTGCAGCAGACGATGGCCGCGGGCGACGTAACGGTACTGCATGACGACGTAGAACAGGCCGTTGGCCGCCACGCCGGAGTACATCAGCAGGTGAAAGGGCGTGAAGAAGGTCTCGTCCACCTGGCCGTGGTTGTGGGCATGGATGTCCACGATGGCGCCCAGCAATACCCACACGCCCAGCGCCAGCGCCGACCAGGTGAAGGCCGGCGTGAGCGCGGGATGGCCCTCCCGCCGCCTCGCGCCCGCCGCTTTCGCTTCTGAAACGAGAACTTCCCGAAGCGCCACTTCAGCCCCTCGCGCCCCCGGCGCTTCACTCCGCCTGCGGGTAAGGTTGGGTGGTCAGCAGGGCGGCCACGCCCAGACCGGCCGCGCCGGCCATAAAGCTGACGCCCAGCCACATGTGTTCCGTCCACCAGATGCCGCCCCCGGTCAACTGCAGGAGGATGAAGAGGGCCAGCATGTAGACGGCGGGCACGACGAAGGCGAATTGCCGCAGCGCGATCACGTGCGAGCCGTCATGCGGTCGCGCCAGCAGCCAGTCGCCCAGCAGCCCGGCGATGATCGGCGCCAGCAACACCGGCAGATAGACCTGGTTCCACTCCCAGCGAATGTAAAGCATGATCGCCGCGTTGACCAGAAACACGAAGGTCACCGCACCGAAGGGCAGCTGGATTCGCTGGCGCAGGAAAATGATCGCGCCAACCAGCAGCGCGGCGGGGATCAACACCCCGGCCACGGTATAGGCATGCAAGGATCGCACGGTGTCGCTGTCGATGACGAGTTCCGGCGCGACGTAGCGACTCAGCTGCGTCCAGACGTTGGTGTAGAGCGTGAAGAGCGTGCCGATGGTCAAAATGGCCGTCGCCGAGGCGATGGGCGGAAGGAGCTCCGACCAGGTGCCCGAGGTCCGTCCCTGGGAAATGAAGGAGCGCAGCGGGCCGCTGATGAACATCATGCCGGCGACCACCAGCACCAGATGCGAGGGGCTGACCAGGGCGTCGACGCCCGCCTCGAAGCCGAAGATCTCGTGCCAGATGAGGTCGAAGACGCCGCCAAGACCGAAGAGCAGCACGCCGGCGAAGGAGAGCAGATACTCTTTCGGCAGCGCTTTCATCAGGCTGTGGCCGCGGCCGACGTTGCGGAACTGCGCGGCGACGTAGAACAGGCCGTTGGCGGCCACGCCTGAATACAAAAGCATGTGCCAGGGCGTGAAAAAGGTGTCGTCCACGAAATCGTGGTTGTGGGCGTTGATATCCACCACCGAGCCGAAAAAGGCCCAGAGGCCCAGCACCAGCGCCGTCCAGGTGAAGGCCGGCGTCAGTTCCGGATAACTTTCCCTGCGAGAAACGCCGGCCGTTTCCGCTGCCGAACCCGATCGTACGCCAACAGTCATTTTTGTCCCCCTTAACCGATTGCTTCTGTCCTGGCATTCTCCAAATTCGGTTTTTTACAGCACCCTCGCGGGTTGTCATGCCGGACCGGGCTCCACACCGGTCCCTGACTCACTCTGCGGCCGGTATTTCACGCTGCGGCAGCAGGGCGCTCATGCCCAGGCCGAGCCCGCCGGCCAGCAGGCTGACGCCCAACCACATGTGCGTGTTCCACCAGATACTAGCGCTTAACTGCAGAATGACGAAAAGGCTGAAGACCATCAGAGTGGGCACGAGAAAGGCGAAACGCCGCAGCATCAGCAGCGGAGAGCTGCCGGTCGAACGCGCCAGGAGCCAGTCGCCCGCCAGGCCGGCGATCAGCGGCGCCAGCAGGGTGACGACGTGGGCGCCGGTCCATTGCCAGCGGATGTAGAGCATGATCAACGCATTGGCGACCATGATGAAGGTCACGGCGCCGAAGGGCAGCACGATGCGCCCGCGCAGGTAGAGCAGCACGGCGGTCATCAGCACGACGGGGAGCAGCACGCCGGTAACGGTGATGGTCTCGACCAGCGCGACAGCGTCCGGAATCATCAACGTCACGTAACTGTCAATCTGCGTCCAGACGTTGGCGAAGAGCGTGATGAGCGTCCCGGTGGTCAGCACCAGCAGGGCCGAGACGATGGCCGGAAAGAGTTGCAGCCAGCCGCGCCCTTTCCTGTCGCCCGCCAGATACGAACGCAGCGGACCGCTCATGAACAACACGGCGCTGAAAAAGAGCAGGAGGTGCGAGGGGCTCACCAACGCATCGATGCTGGTCTCGACGCCGAAGAGGGCGTGCCAGATGAAATCGAAGACGCCGCCGAGCCCGAAT
>DAOUIB010000106.1:0-4521 GCA_034428275.1 Anaerolineae bacterium | reverse complement strand
GGAAACTGCTGCCGCCCGGAGTCTCCACCCAGGAGATGGACTGGTGGCATGGCGAGGACCGCGAGCTCTGGGCCGTCGCCAGCGAGCCGCGCATCCTCGATCTCGTCGAGCCCATCCTCGGGCCGGACTTCTACATCTGGGGTTCGCAGTTCTTCAGCAAGGACCCCGGCGATGCGAAGACCACGCCCTGGCACCAGGACGCCTTCTTTTGGCCCCTCGCGCCGCACAATTCCGTCACTGTGTGGGTCGCCTTCGAGGACAGCGACGCGGCCAACGGCGCCATGAAGGTCATCCCCGGCACACACCGCTCGCAGCACATCACGCACGAGGACACGGAAAGCGACAGCGACGTGCTGCCCTCGCGCGCCACCGGCGGGGACTTTTCCTTCGACGACGCCGTCCACCTTGAACTGAAGGCGGGGCAGGTCAGCCTGCACGACGACAACATCCTGCACGGCTCGGACGCCAACGACTCCGACCGGCTGCGCTGCGGCCTGACCCTGCGCTACTCCAGCACTGACGTGAAGGCCGATCTCTCCGTCTGGCCCTTCTTCAAGGCCTTCCAGGTGCGCGGCACCGACCGCTACAGGCACAATCCCGCCGGTTTGCCGCCGGGCGACCTGATGCGCGCGTACCGCCAGGTCACGGCCGGCGAGGAGATTTGATTTGCCTTTTCGCCTCCTTGCCGCGCGGGATGGGGCAGGGGAGTGAAGGCAGCAGTTCAGGAGCGGCACCATGACCACAACGGCAGTTGACGTTGACCGCTTTCATCGTGACGGCTTTCTGTTTCCCTTCACCATCTACGAGAGCGATGCGGATCTCGCCTGGCTGCGCTCCATCTACTGGCGCCTGCGCGCCCTGCTGCCGCCCGACACCTCCACCCAGGAGATGAAGCAGTGGCACGATCTCGACCTCGAACTCTGGCAACTGGGCACAAATCCGCGCATCCTCGACCTGCTTGAGCCCCTCCTCGGCCCCGACTTCTACCTCTGGGGCTCGCAGTTCTTCAGCAAGGACCCCGGTGACCGCAGCGTCGCCGGCTGGCATCAGGACGCCGCCTTCTGGCCGCTGACGCCGCATCGCACGGTCACGGTCTGGCTGGCCTTTGAGGACAGCGACGTCGAGAACGGCGCCATGCAGGTCATCCCCGGTACGCACCGCGCCGGCATCCTGCAGCACGCCGGCGAACATGACGAACACGACGTGCTCAACATGCGCCTTGAGCGCGGCAATTTCAGCCGCAGTGACGCCGTCCACCTCTGCCTGCGCGCCGGCCAGGTCAGCCTGCACGACGACAACCTCGTCCACGGCTCGGCGCCCAACAATTCGGACCGCCTGCGCTGCGGCCTGACCCTGCGTTACTCCGCCAGCGAAGTGAAAGTCGACGCGGAGCTTGCGCCGAACTTCCGCGCCTGTTTCGTGCGCGGCGAGGACCGTCACGGCCACAACCCCCTCGGCCAGCCCCCGACCGACATCCTGCGCGAGTTCGTGCTGACCTGAGCGCCGGGAGGAGTTGGCATTGGCAGGACTTGGGTGGTTAAGGAACTCTTGGCTCAGAGACTCTACAGCCGGATTTGCTTTCCTGGGACTCAGTGTGTTTCTTGGCCAGCATAATCCCGATCTTGCGCAGAAGGCGTTTCTTGGTGGTCTGGCTCTTTCACTTTTTGGACTACTCGTGACATTCATCATCATGGCAAGTTTCCAGCCCGCGCGGGAAGCTCTTGCCACGGGGGCAATGAAAGATCCACACGGAGGATTTGTTCATGACTATCTTCATGTGAAGCGCGACAGAAACACTTTTGCTTTTGCTCTGGCATTTTGTGTGTACATGTTGCTCGACATTCTCTCAAAGAACACATCTTCCATTGTTGCGATTGTTCCTTGGTTAGTGACTCCGATTGCCTTAATTTTGTTGATCGTACTTGTCCGAAAAAAACTTGTGTTTGGACTGCAATTTGTCGTGAAGCCGCTCTACTATTGGCTGTTGTACGGAATGGCCGCTGTGATCTTGCTGGCCGGTGAAACGACGACGACAGTACCCGCCGTACTGTTTGTGATTGCATTGCTTGCTGACGAATGGCTTTTGGCAGTTCTGGCGGTGTGGGCGCCGGATATCTGGCAATTCTTGAATTAGAGTCCAAATCGGTCACTGATCTCCTCGGCAATGCGTCTACTGCCATCCTGCACCAGTTTGTGTTGACCGTAGCGCTAGGTTCCATTCCCCTTTTGAATTCGTTTATGATGACACGAGGCGGCAGGCCTCTTGTCCGCTTGCCACACCAATACGTTGACAAAGGAGCGGCGCGATGTCGCTTTTCAATTTCTATCAGGAGCGTGCAGAATGGCCCAGACCTTGAAACAGGTAATGAATGAAGTTAGCCGGGACAGACAGAAAAGAGATATGCGCAAGAAAACGAGTTTGCGTAGACATGTTGCGGATGCATGCAGTGTTTACGAAACGTGTCTTCAACACAGAGACTTTGTTCCAGCGGATCTGTGTGTAGTCTCAACTGAGTGCGTTCAGGCTCTATCGTCTTGCGGAGTAAATCTCGACAAACGAGAGTATCCAGGAGCGCTAATTCCTGGTGAGCTTTGGCTTGTAGAGCCCGAAACCATTCCTTCGGCTGCGATGAACGAGCTCATCGTTTCACTGTGGGACGAAGATGAAGAGATCCCTAACAGAGTCGCGGAGACCTTCAAGGCGGGGCTGAATCACGTTTTGTAACCGTCATCAATTGCTCTGAAAGTTAAAGCCCCTCTCCCTGAGAAGGGCTCCCGTCCGCAAGGACGGGAAAAGGGGTTTGGGGTAAGGGCGCCCTTTATCCCGTGAGCGATGACACGTCGATGACGTACATTTGACGCGTCCCCTCGTGAATCGAGTCGATGCACACCAGGTTGCCGTCGCGCTTCCAGCGCGGATGCAGGTCGCAGCGGATTTCCCCGCCGATCGCCGGGTCTGAGTGGAAACGCCCGACGTCGAAGCGCGTGTCGCTCTCCAGGTGATAAAGCATCAACAGGCGTTCATGGCGGGACGGGTCGGGGTAGCTGTCCGTCAGCAACCAGCGCCGGTCGGGGCTGAATGAGTTGTGCCCGTCGCGAGTCAGGGTGTCGGCGCCGACGGCCCTGGCTTCGTCGCCCAGGTCGCTGTAAAGATGGAAATGCGCCGCGCCCCCGTGCCGGGTCCAGGCCAGGATGTGGCGGTCGTCGCGCCAGTCGTAGTGAGAGACCACGCCCGAGCCCTCCAGCAGGGTGAGATTGCCGCCGTCAGGGTCAACGGCGAACAATCGCGTATGAAAGCCACGCGGCGATGGCCAGCGATGCAGAAAAGAAACGCGACTGCCGGCCGGGTTCCACTCCAGATGGTTCACCCAATGTTCGACCCCCTGCATGGACTCGACCGGCTCGATGGCGGCCAGCTGCGCCAGGCTGACGATCAGCCGGGATACGCGGGCATGGAGGTCCAGGCGCCAGATGCCGTCATCCGCCGGCGCGCAATGGCCCGCGCTGCGGTCCGGCAGGCCGACGTAGCCATAGCCCGGGCGTGTGCGCGCCAGGCGCGCAAAATTGAGCGTCACGGCTGTCGCGCCGTCCGCCGCAAGCGAATAGACCGGCCAGGGCCACAGTTCGCGCTCGCCGGTTGCCGGATCGAGGACGCAGCTCACGAAGGAACCCCCGCTGCGGGTGTTGAAGAGGATGCGGCGGCGCGGGTCAGAGGGCAGCCACTGCAGCATGTTGCCCTGCTGCCAGCACCAGACCCGGCTTTCGGCCAGCGCCTGCCAGCGAAAGTCATCCTCGCTGTCGAGGGTGCCAATGGCGGCGCCGTCGTCCGGCGTGGGCGGACGGTCCATGAAGGGCAGGCGCAGCGCAAGGACGTGGCGGCCGGTCGCGTCCCAGGGCGACTTGTCGTAGTAGCCGAAGAAGTGATGGCCGGGTCCATCTGTAATGCGCGTAACGGGGCAGGGGTAGTGAACCAGGGGCATGGCTCTCACCGGAGCGGCCGCGCGAGCGGCAGATGCAAATGACTATATCTCCCGACAGGATTGGGGCGAGGCCCGACACAAAATTGCCGGGCGTAGCGGGCGCCGTTATACTCGCCGACTCTTTGCAAAAAAAACGGTCGGGACCGTTCTCGGTCCATGCGTTGAGGGAGCTTCCCTTTGAAAATCACAGACATCGTCCTGTTCGAGTTGAGCGCGCCCTGGGAAGAGGGCGCGGAGCGCCGGCGGGTGGCGCTGCCGCTGGACCTTTACCCCGACCAGGTCCATCCCTATCCGCCCAACCAGCGGATCAAGGAAATGCGACAGATCTTCGTCGAACTGCGGACTGATGAGGGCGTGAGCGGCCACTTCGGGGCGATCGAGGCGCGTCAGGCCTACCTGATCGACACCCAGTTGCGCCCGCTGCTGCTGGGCCAGGACGCGCTGGCGACCGAACTGCTTTTCGACCTCATGTTGCGCCTCGACCGGCACGGGCGTGCCGGCGTCTTCATGACCGCCATCAGCGCCATCGACTGCGCCCTGT
>DAOUIB010000105.1:0-15815 GCA_034428275.1 Anaerolineae bacterium | reverse complement strand
GCTTCGAACGCGACCTGCTGACTTCGCGCTTCAACGCGAAGGTCGACACGCTGCGGTCCCTGCTGCCGGTGCTCGATGACTTTGAGCGCGCCACGGAAAACCTGCCCGTCGTCGAGGACGGCAACGAGGAATTGCAGGTCTGGCTGGAGGGCATGGAAGCCATTCGGCGCAAGTTGCTGAAAGCGCTGGCGGACGCCGGCGTTCAGGCGCTTGATCCGCTTGGCGAACCCTTCGACCCCACTTTGCATGAGGCACTGGGCCACGACAGCGACACGGACATGGAAAGCGGACTCGTCAGCGCGACCCTGCAGAAGGGCTACGTCTGCGGCGACCGGGTGTTGCGCCCGGCGTTGGTGCGGGTCGCGGCCTGACGATTGAAATCAGGGAGGACCTATGGGACGCATTATTGGCATTGATCTCGGTACGACCAACTCGGTCGTGGCCGTGATGGAGGGTGGCAAGGCCACCGTAATCCCCTCGGCGGAAGGCGGCGAACTGGTGCCTTCGGTCGTGGCCGTAAACCCCAGGACCGACGAACGCCTCGTCGGCAAGGTGGCGCGCAACCAGGCCGTCATAAACCCCGACAACACGGTTTTCTCGGTCAAGCGCTTTATGGGTCGCAAGTTCAGCGACCGCGAGGTGCAGGACGCCATCAGGCGCGTGCCCTACAAGGTCAGCGCCGCGGCCAACGGCGACGTGCGCGTGCACATGGGCGGGCGCGAATACAGCCCGCCGGAAATCTCCGCGATGGTGCTGCAGAAGCTCAAGGCCGATGCGGAAGCCTGGCTGGGCGGCGACGTCGACCAGGCGGTCATCACCGTGCCGGCCTACTTCAACGACAGCCAACGCAACGCCACCAAGGACGCCGGCCGTATCGCCGGCCTTGAGGTGCTGCGAATCATCAACGAACCGACGGCCTCCAGCCTGGCCTATGGCATCGACACCGGCAAGAACGAGACGATCGCCGTCTATGACCTCGGCGGCGGCACTTTCGATATCTCGATCCTTGAGGTTGCCGACGGCGTCTTTGAGGTCAAGAGCACCAATGGCGACACCTATCTGGGCGGCGACGACTTCGACGAGGCCATCATCGACTGGATTTCCGCTGAATTCGAGCGCGAGAACGGCATTAACCTGCGCAAGGACCGTCAGGCCCTGCAGCGCCTCAAGGAAGCGGCCGAAAAGGCCAAGATCGAGCTTTCCAGCGCCGTCAATACCGACATCAATCTGCCCTTCATCACCGCCGACGCCAGCGGCCCGCGGCACCTCAACCTCGATCTTTCCCGCTCGCGCCTGGAAGAACTGGTGCAAGGCCTGATCCAGCGTTCTATCGCGCCCTGCGAGCAGGCCCTGAAGGACGCCGGCCTGAAGGTGCAGGACATTGACGCCGTCATTCTCGTCGGCGGCATGACGCGCATGCCGGCCGTGCAGGAAGCGGTGCGCGGGTTCTTCGGCAAGGACCCCGGCCGCGGCGTCAATCCTGATGAGGTTGTCGCGATGGGCGCGGCCATCCAGGCCGGCGTCCTCGGCGGCGACGTCAAGGACATCCTGCTGCTGGACGTCACACCCCTGACCCTGAGCGTCGAGACCCTGGGCGGCGTGGCCACCAACATGATCGAGCGCAACACGACCATCCCGACCAAGAAGAGCCAGGTCTATTCCACCGCGGCCAACAACCAGACCCAGGTCGAAATTCACATCGTGCAGGGCGAGCGACCGATGGCGGTCGACAACAAGTCGCTGGGCAAGTTCATCCTGGATGGCATCCCGCCGGCGCCGCGCGGCATGCCGCAGATCGAAGTGACCTTCAACATCGACGCCAACGGCATCCTCGAAGTCTCTGCCGAGGACAAGGCCAGCGGTCGCGAGCAGCAGATCACCATCACCGCCGGCAGCGGCCTCAACGAGGACGAAATCGAGCGCATGGTCGAGGAAGCCCGCCAGCATGCGGACGAGGACGCCCGCCGCAAGGAAAACGCCGAATTGCGCAACACGGCCGACAACACGCTCTTCACCGCAGAGAAACTGCTGGAAGACTTCGATGAGCAACTGCCCGACGACACGAAGGCGCAGGCGCGTGAGAAGATGGACGCCCTGCGGCAGGCCATGGAAGGCGACGACAACGACAACCTGCGCGCCGTCAACGACGACCTCGCGCAGTTCATCCAGGCCCTTGGCGCGCAGATGCAGCAGCAACAGGCCGCCACGGAGCCCGAACCTGCTTCCGACGGCCCGGACCCGCGTCGCGACGACGAGGACGTGGTTGACGCCGAGTTCACGGAAGCCTGATGCCGTCGCGCCAGGGCCGGCCACTCAGGCCGGCCCTGGCGTCACGTTACAGGGTAAATCATGCCCCGCGATTGCTACGAAGTCCTCGGCGTCAGCCGAAATGCAGACCAGAACGAAATCAAGAACGCCTTTCGCCGTCTGGCCCGCGAATACCATCCCGACGTCAGTTCGCACGCGAACGCCGAAGAACGCTTTAAGGAAATCAACTCGGCCTACGAGATTCTTTCCGACGAACAATTGCGCGCCCGTTACGATCGCTTCGGGCACGCCGGCGTGAAAAACAATGGCGCCGGCGGTCCCGGCTTCTCCGGCTTTGGCGGCCAGGGCTTCGCCGGCTTTGACGAGATATTTGAGGAATTCTTCACCGGTTTCGGTGGCGCCCGCAGCGCCACCCGCCGTGGACCGCGGCCGGGCGCCGACCGCAAGGTCATGGCCTCCGTCAGCTTTGAAGACTCGATCTTCGGCGCCAGCGTGGACGTGGAGGTCGATCGCCTGCGGGCCTGTGAGTCCTGCAGCGGCAGCGGCGCCGAGCCCGGCTCGCAACCCGTACGCTGTCCCGACTGCCGTGGCGAGGGCAAGCAACGCAGGGTACAGCAGACATTCCTCGGCTCGATGGTGACCGAAACGGTCTGCGGCCGTTGCCGCGGCCGGGGCGAGGTCATCAGTTCGCCCTGCAACGCCTGTCGCGGGGCGGGGCGCCTGCAGCGCCGGGACGTCATCAACGTGGACATTCCCGCCGGTGTGCGCGAGGGCCTGCAGGTCCAGGTGCACGGTGAAGGCGACGCCGGCGAACCCGGCGCGCCCGCCGGCAACCTCTTCGTGGCCATTCGCGTGGAAGCCCACGCCTGGTTCAAGCGCAACAAGGATGACATCATTCTCGACATCGACATCAACGTGGCCCAGGCGGCCCTCGGCGACGCGGTGCGCGTACCCACCGTGGACGGCGACGTCGAATTGACCATCCCGGCCGGCACGCAAACGGGCAAGTCATTCCGCCTGCGTGGCAAGGGCGTTCCGCGCCTGCGCAGCGATGGCAGCAGCAGCGGGCGCGGCGACCAGCTGGTCTACGTGCAGGTCGCCATTCCCGACAGGCTCAACGACGAACAACGTCAACTCTTCGAGAAACTTGGCCACACCCTCGGCAGCGACATCACGCCCCAGGAACACGGCCGCGGCTTCTTCGACCGCGTGGCGGATTTCTTCTCCGGCGACCAAGGGTAGCCGTGCGCTGGCTCGAACTGTCGCTCTCTGTGGCCGGGGAGGCCGCCGAGGCGGTCGCCGGCCTGCTGGGGCGCTACGGTCATCAGGGCGTGGTCATTGAGCACGACGGCGTACCGCCGGACGCCTGGGATGAAGGCGCGGCCGAGGCTCCCGATAGCCTGACCCTGCGCGCCTGGTTTCCGCACGACGACGATTCCCAAACGCGACGCAATGATGTCGAGGCGGCCATCGGTCACATGAGCATGATGCTGCCCCTGCCGCGGCCCACATGGCGCGTCGTCGAGGACGAGGACTGGGCCCACGCCTGGAAGGCCCACTACCGTCCCCTGCGCGTTGGCCGCCGGCTGCTGGTGCGGCCGGCCTGGTTGGAGAGCGAGGCCAGCGGCGACGAACTGGAAGTCGTGCTGGACCCCGGGATGGCCTTCGGCACGGGCACGCACCCCAGCACACAGCTTTGCCTGCAGGCTCTGGAAGATTACCTGCGAGCTGGCAGTGACGTGCTCGACCTCGGTTGCGGCTCGGGCATTCTGGCGATCGCCGCCGCGCGCCTCGGCGCCGGCACTGTGCTGGCGCTGGACAACGATGCGGTGGCCGTGAGCGCCGCGCGACAGAATCTGGGGTTCAATCCAGGCGTATCGGGAGTACGCGTTGAGGAAGGCAGCCTGGGCGAATTGCTGGCGCGGGACAAAGGCTTTGACCTGATCGCGGTCAACATCCTGGCGCGCGTCATCACGGCCTTTTGCGAGGAGGGACTGGGCGAGGTCCTGCGTCCCGGCGGCTGCGGCATCTTCAGCGGCATCATTGAGGACCAGGCCGATGAGGTTTCAGCGGCCCTGCGTCGCGCGGGCATGATGCCGGTCGCGACCCTGCGCCAGGCCGACTGGGTGGCGTTGGTCACCCGCCGCGCGCCTGCCGCCTGAAGGGGCGGGCCATGATCAGCGACCAACGCGCCGCCCGTGTGCAGGGGATGTTTGACCGCATAGCCCGCCACTATCGCCTGCTCAACACCCTGATGACAGCCGGCCGGGACCGTCACTGGCGGCGCCACGTGGTGGACCGGGCCGCCCTGCCCCGCAACGGGCGTCTGCTGGACCTGGCCACCGGTACCGGCGACATCGCCAGGGAAGCCCTGCGCGCCCGGCCGGACCTGCGGGTCACCGGCGCTGACTTTTCGACGGGCATGATGCAGGCGGGCCGGCGAATGTCAGACGCGGCGCCCATGCACTGGGTGGCAGCGGACGCCATGCAACTGCCCTTCGCGAACGATTGCTTCGACGCCGTCACCTCCGGCTACCTTGTGCGCAACGTCCTTGACATCCCGCAAACGCTGCAGGAGCAAATGCGTGTGCTGCGTCCGGGCGGACGCCTGGTCATACTCGAGAGTTCGCCGCCGGCGCCGTCGCCCCTGCGGCCCTTCATTGAGCTGCACCTGCGCCTGGTTATTCCCACGCTGGGACGCCTGATCGCCGGACCGGAAGGAGCGAGCGCCTACCGCTATCTGCCGCGCACAACCCAGGCCTTTCACACGGCGCAGGAACTCGCAGCGATCATGCAGGCCGCGGGTCTGACCGCGGTCACCTGGCGCCGCTTCATGTTTGGCACCATGGCGGTACACGAGGGGGTCAAACCCCCTCGTTGAATTCCCGCCTGGCGGCCGTGCTCAGCCGGTATTGCGTCGGTTGTCGCGGAAGCGATAGGTGATGCGACCGCGGGTGGGATCGTACATGCTCATCTCCACCCGGACCCGGTCGCTCAACAAAATACGGATATAGTTCCGTCGCATCCGGCCCGAGAGATAGGACAGAATACGATGTCCATTATCCAGTTCCACCATAAACTGGGTGTTGGGCAGGGCCTCAACGACGGTGCCCTCCACCTCAATCTTGTCTTCCTGCTTGTTGCTCTGGGTCTTCTTTGCCATACCCCTCCCGGGGGTTGTTGTCTTCCGGCGCCGGCGCCCGCAGAACAGCGGGCATTTGATCGTCTTCCCTAACGAACACCCTGTTTGCGTTGGCGTCGCCGCGCGCGGCGAATCGCCTTTTTCTTCTCGATGCGGCGCAATTCGCTGCGCGAAATGTGCCAGCGCTTGCGGCGCACCGTGCTCAAGATCCCGGCATTCGTCACGCGCTTGCGAAAGCGGCGCAACAGCGATTCCTGTGATTCACCCGGTTTCAGTCGAACTGTTGCCACAGACCCGATGCCCTCCCTTCGGCAGTACTACTGTCCAAGACCTACGCCTGAATTTCCGCTACAACTTCCTGTTCGTCAACGCCTTCTTCCTCTGCCTCCAGCGCTTCGGCCTCGGCGGCCAGACGGGCCGCCTCGGCTTCCGCGGCCAGGCGACGCCGCTCCTGCCAGGGCTCCAGTTCCGCCGGCAGGACAGCCTTGAGGCTCAGCCCCAGACGTTGCCGTTCCGGCTCGATGTTGACCACCCGCATCAGCAGGTCCTGTCCTTCATGGACCACCAGCGAGGGATGCTCCGGCGGCGGGTCGCCGATCTGGCTGAGATGCAGCAGGGCCTCGATGCCCGGCTCCATGCGAATGAAGGCGCCGAAATCCGCCAGGCGCGATACATTGCCCTCCACCAGCTGCCCCACGTGATAGTACTCGGTAATGCGCTCCCAGGGGTTCTGCTGCAAACGCTTCAGACTGAGCCCGATGCGTCGGCCCTTCTCGTCCAGGCGCAGGATGAAGACCTTGATTTCCTGTCCGACCTTCAATACTTCGCCAGGATGTCGGACGCGATGCCATGCCAGTTCCGAAATGTGAATCAGGCCGTCCGCGCCGCCAAGATCTACAAAGGCGCCAAAATCGCGCAGACCGCTCACCACGCCCTTGTGCACTTCGCCTTCGTTCAGTCTGGCGAGCAGGGATTCCTTCAGCGACTCGCGCTGTTCGCGGCGCGCATCGCGCTGGCTGAAAACCAGTCGCCGTCGCTTCCAGTCCACCTCCAGCACCTTCACGGGGATCGTGTTGCCAATCATCGCCCGTAGCTGGTCCCGTCGTTCTTCCTCACCAAGTCCGCGCGGCAGGCCGACGGTATGGCTGGCTGGAATGAACCCGCGCAGGTTGCCAAAGGGAATGATCAGGCCGCCCCGGTTGGCCTCGCTGACCTGCCCCATGAAGATTTCGTCGTTTTCATTCAGTTGCTCCGCCCGTTGCCAGTCTTCAGACTGACGGGCCTGCGAGGCAGAAAGCAGCAAATTGCCGTTTTCGTCTTCCGGGCGCAGGACCATGACGTCCAAAGGTTCGCCGACCTGACAGCTCAAGCCGCCGGCGATGCGGTCCAGATCGCGACGTTCCACCACGCCGTCCCGTCCCAGACCCACGTCGATGATCATGCCCAAATGGTCGATTGCCAATATGGTGCCCTGCAGGATATCGCCGCGCTCGGGTTCCTCACGCGCGAACGATTCTTCCAGCATTGCCGCGAAATCCACTTCTCCCGCTGCCGTACTGCCTTGCTCCCTGACCTGCATAAAATCCGTCTAATCTCCCCCGAAGTGTCGGACCCGTCCGATGTTCTGATTCACAAAACGCGGCCTTCAGTGGGCCGCGCACGTCACGTGCTTCTTGCAGTGCAGGTTCGCTTCTTCAAGAATGCTGTGCAATACCCCGCCTGGCCGCGTGGCAGTATAACGATGCGTTTGCTGGCTGTCAATCCGCTGCAGGTCGGGCCAAAGAGGTCGATCAGGAACCCTCACCCGCTTCTTCTTCGCGGGGCCCGGCAGAGTCCGGTCCAGGCTCCGACGAGCTATCCCCTGCGCTCTGCTCAAGATCCGTGCCCCAGCGCTGGGTGAAACCGACGCGTCGCTTTTCCGGTTCCAGATGACTGACGCGCAGGCTGAGCCGATCGCCCTTTTTGACGTAGGAATGGGGCTCGCTCAGCGACCCGTCACCCATCTCGCTCAGATGCAACAGGCCTTCCAGGCCGTCATCGAGCGCCACGAAAGCGCCGAAGTCCACCACGTTGGTCACCATGCCATCCACCAGCTGGCCCTCGTGATAGCGTTCGGTGGCGTCATCCCAGGGGTCACTCAGCAGGCGCTTGCGACTCAGCGCGATACGGTTGCGTTCGTGGTCCAGATTGAGGACGTAGACCTCAATCTGCTGGCCGATGCGCAGGACGTCGCGCGGGTGATCGACACGATGCCAGGCCAGTTCGCTCACGTGGATCAGGCCGTCGGCGCCGCCCAGGTTGACGAAAGCGCCAAAGTCGCGCAGGCCGGTAACCTGGCCCTGAACGCGGTCGCCTTCCTTGAGTTCCTCCAGCAGTCGCGCCTTTTGCCGCGCCCGCCATTCGCGTTGCGCCTCGCGCTCGCTGAAAATCAGCCGGCGCCTGTCCTGGTCCACTTCGATGACCTTGACGCCCAGTTGCTTGTCGCGCAGCCCTTCCCAGGCCTCGCGCCGGTCGCCCGAATAGCTGACCGATACCAGGTGTGAACTGGGGACAAATCCTTCCAGCCGGTTCCAGCGCACGAGGATTCCGCCGCGGTTGTGGCCGACAACCGTAACGTCGACCGCCGTTTCGTCCTTCAGGAGTTCCCGGGCGGTTTCCCAGTCGTATTGCTGCAGGCCCATGTTGATGGAGACGATCAGGTTTTCGTCCTGGTCGCGCGGGTTCATCACATAGACCGGGACCTCCTGGCCGACCTCCAGGGTCGCGCGGAAATCCGGGTCCAGTCGTTCCAGGTCCTGATACGGAACGATTCCGTCCCGCTTGGTGCCCATGTCGACGATGATTTCGCGATCGTCGATTTCCAGAATCGTCGCGTTGCGTATCTCTCCACGGCGAGGAGGGGCGTAGGAAAGCGAGGCCTCCAGCAGTTCCTGAAATTCTGCGCCATAGTCCACGCCTTCCGCTGGTGACTCAGTAGAGTTCATCGAGGTCCGCCATTCTGATCGTGATTGGATAATGCGATTTCAGCGACTTCTCCCTCCGCCACTGTTGTTACCAGTATACACGACACGCCCCACTTTGGCCGAATATGGTCTTGCACCCAGGGCGCTGTCGTGCGTCAAATCTCCGGTTCGGCCATGCCGATACCGCGCAAACCCCGGTCCAGTTCCCAGGGGTAGACCACCCAGGCATCGGTGATGGCGCCGTAAAAATCCGGCTCCGAATGACTGAAGAGCGAACGCTGCGGATTGTAATGCAACACACAGGTCCACGGCGTGGCGCCCGCGCTTTCGGCCCGACCGCGCACTGTTGCGCTGGTGCGGCCGCTGCCCCAGACGTCATCCACGATCAGGGTGCGGCGGCCGTTGAGCAGGTTGTTGCCTGGAAACTGCAAAAAACGGGGCCAGGCCATCAGACCCGCGGTTTCCGTCGCCGGAAAGTCGACCGCCGCCGTCAGCACGTGTCGTATATTCAGGCTTTCCGAGAGCAGGCCGCCAGGGATCAGGCCGCCACGCGTGACCATCAGCATCGCGTCAAACGCGCCGACGGAACGGATCTGCGGAATGAGCGTGTCGATCAGCCGGTCCACGTCCTCCCAGGTGACCAGTTCCTTGCGCAGATCTCCGTTCACGCCTTCCCCTGTCCCCGGCTTCCCGTCAAAGCTTCTGTGCGATGGTCTTCGCCTGGGTGAACAGCGTCAGATAGTCCGGCCCGCCGGCCTTGCTGTCGGTGCCGCTCATGTTGAAGCCGCCAAATGGCTGCACCCCCACCATGGCGCCCGTACACTTGCGGTTGATGTACAGGTTGCCGACGTGGAAATCATCGCGGACGCGCGAAAGGCGGCCGGGGTCCTCACTGTATACTGCGCCGGTCAGCCCGTAATCCGTGCTGTTGACGATGCGCAGCGCGTCCTCAAAGTCGCGCGCGCGCACCAGCGCCACGACCGGGCCGAAGATCTCCTCCTGCGCGATGCGCGCCGTTTCGGGCACCTCGCCAAAAATGGTCGGCTGGATGAAATAGCCGCCCTCCTCCGTTTCGATCGGGCTGCCGCCCAGCAGCACCTCGCCTTCGCCCGAACCCGTCTCCAGATAGCTCTTGACCTTGTCGAACTGGTTCGGATCGATGACCGGCCCGACGGTCACGTCCGGCCCTTCGTCCGGCGCGCCGACCCGCAGGGACTTCGCGCGCTCCAGAATCCGGGGCACAAGCTCGTCGTAGACGTCATCCACAATGATCACGCGCGAGCCCGCCGAGCACTTCTGTCCCTGGTAGCCGAAGGCGCTGGTGACGATGCCTTCCGCCGCCTGGTCCAGCCGCGCCGTCTCGTCCACGAGCACGGCGTCCTTGCCGCCCATTTCGAGAATGGAGCGCTTCAGCCAGGGCTGGCCGGGCAACACGCGACCCGCCTTCTCGTAGATTTCGACGCCGACGTCGCGCGAGCCGGTGAAGCAAATGAAGCGGGTGCGCGGATGCTCCACCATTCGCGCGCCCACGACTTCGCCCGGGCCGGTCACGAAATTCATGACTCCCGCCGGCAGGCCGCACTCAAGGAAGTATTCGGCGACCTTCCAGCCGAGCAGGGGACTCTGCTCCGCCGGCTTGTAGACGGCCGCGTTGCCGGCCACCAGGGTCGCGGAAAGCAGGCCCGTGCCGATCGCCAGCGGGAAATTCCAGGGCGGAATGACCGCGCCTACGCCCAGCGGGATGTAATTCAGGGTCTGCTGCTCGCCGGGCCATTCCGTCAGCTCGTCGCTGCGGTCCGCCAGGTCCAGCATCTGCCGCGCATAGTATTCCAGGAAATCGATGGCCTCGGCGGTTTCACCATCGGCTTCAGCCCAGGCCTTGCCGATTTCCAGCGACATCAGCGCGTTCAGTTCGTGCCTGCGCGCGCGCATCAACGCTGCCACGCGCAACAGGAGACGCGCCCTCTCGCCCACCGGCGTCAGGCGCCAACTGGCGAAGGCCTCCTCGGCCGCGGCGACGGCCATGTCCACGTGCTCCACGCCGCCATCGGCGAAATTTGCCAGCACCTCGTCCGGTCGCGCCGGACAAACCGTGGCGAAGGTCTCGTCCAGGTAGATTTCTTCCCCGCCAATGAGGAGCGGCAAAGTCTGGCCCGCCCCGGCGCGCAGCTTTTTCAGCGCGGCGCGGAATTCCCTGACATCCTCCGGATCGCTGTAGTCCAGAACAGGTTCGTTACGAAACTCGGTCAGCATGTCCATTCCCCATCGTGCAACCAGAATGCAGTCATTTTACCATGCCCGCCAGCGAATCGCCGCTCAATTCGGCAGCCGGCGCAGGACGGCCAGCAAATGCGCGTCCAGCCTTGCGCACAACAATTCGCGGGTGATGTTTCGCACGCCAAACGGCGCCCAGCCCGGATAGACCTCGGGCGGCCCGGGCAAACACTCCGCGAGGCACATCAGGTCCCACCAGACCATGTCGCCATGGTCCGCGCCGCCCGCGCGCCGGTAATGTTGCAGAAAGCGGTCGGCGGCCTCAAGCCCGTAGAGCGCGACCAGGTTGCCGCGGCAGTGCGCCAGATCAACAGCGGCGACGCCACGGCAGGCATTGACCCAGTCCACCACTGCGCTCAGGGTCTCCCCCTGCCACAGGAGATTGACCGGGTGGAAGTCGCGGTGGACGAGGCAGCGCGGCGCCGGCGGCGGCTCCCCGGCGATGAATTCAATGGCCCGCTCCCAGGCCTGCGGCGCTTCGCTCCAGGCAGGGACCTCAGGTTCACGTTGCGCCCAGGAGAACCAGTCCCAGCCAAACTCACCTGCCGTCAACCGGTGAATGTCGACCAGCGCCCGCGCCTGCTGCCGCAGCCAGTCGTCCATACTGACAGGCCGCAGCAAGACCTCGCCGGGTAGCCAGCTCATCAACAGCAGGGGCAGGCCGCAAAACGCCCCTTCCCCGTCCCAGGCGAGGGGTTCGGGCGCCGGCAGACCCGCGTCGAAGGCGAGTCGCAGGGCGGCGACTTCGTGCGCCACCAGGTCCGGCTCCACCCGCAACCAGTCGCTGTTGTCATGGACGCGCAGCACCAGGCGGTCCCCGCCGACCTCGACGCGCCAGAGTGTCGTGGAGCTGCTGCCTGGCATGCGCGCATACCGCGTAACGCGCGCGCCGGTGACGGTCTTCAACCAGGCGCGCAGGCGCTCATTCATCCGGCAACGCCGCGCTGGCGGGGTCCACCTCGAACAGACCCGTGTCCCCCCGCTCCAGGATGGCGGGCGCGGGGTCCAGCAGAACCCCGAAGGGCCAGCCCCTGGCAGTTTCCCGCGGGAACTTGCCGACCTTGTTGACATCGCGCAATTGGCCCCGCAATACGGCCGGCTGCATGAAGGCGACCGCCTGCGGCAAACTGCTGAAGGCCAGCAGTCGGCGTTGACCCCCAACGTCGAGCGTCAGGGCCTGCCAGCGCAAGTCGTCGCCGGGCGCCAGGGCCCAGGGCGGCCCTTCGGGGGATTGACGCAGCAGCAGATGCAGGTAGCGCCCCTTGCGGGCGCCTGGGCCTCGTACCGCGCCGTCCTGCGCCCCACGGGGGCGTTCGCCGCGCAGGAGCAGGGAGTCGCCCTGCGTTTCCAGCAGGACGCGCTCGAAGCCCGCCGCTTCCAGATCGAGTTGCTGCCCTGCATCGATCACGCCGCGACGCCAGCCAATGATCAGGCGGCCACCGGGACGCAGATTGCGCAAGGCTGTCGCAAGAAAGTCGGGCGCCAGGGCCTGGTCCAGGGCGACAATCGCATCGTAACGAGACTCATCTGCCGGCAGTTCCGCCAGTCGATGAATGTTCAGGTCCTGGCGCTTCTCGCTGAAAGGCCGGGCGCAGTGGCCGCCCAGGTCCAGCAACTGCAGCGTGCTGGCAGAGGGCGGCAACTGCCTCAACATTTCCGCGATCAGGTCAGCGGGCATTGCCCCGTGACGCCAGCTGCACCAGCCGCCGCAACTCCTCCCACTCCTCGCGGAAAAAGTGCAGGGTCACGCCGCCAAGTTCCAGGTGCCAGACCGATTCGCCGTCGGGCTCCTCGGAGACCCAGACGGCGTACTTCCCGGTTTCGGCCAGGGCTTCTACCGGCAGGTCCTCAGTCACGAACGTCCCCTGCTGCGGCGCCGGCCGCCCCGGTCGCGTTCGCGCGCTTCCTCGGCCGTCCAGCCTTCCAGCACGGCCTGGCGGCTCAGTCGCACCTTGCCCGTCGGGTCGATGTCGATGAGCATCACCATGATTTCGTCGCCCATCTTGACCTCGTCTTCCACCGTTTCGACGCGATAGTCCGCCAGTTGCGAAATGTGCACCAGGCCATCGCGACCGGGCAGGTATTCGACGAAAGCGCCGTAGGGCTCGATGCGATTGACCGCGCCGGTGTAGATGCGGCCGATTTCGAGATCGGCATTGTTTTCCCGGCTGCGCCGGCCGCCACCGCCGCGCCGGTCGTTGCCACGTCCGCCGCGATCCCGACCACCGCCACGCCCGCCGCGACCGCCACGGTCGCGCTCGCGCGCTTCCTCCGCCGTCCAGCCCTCCAGCACCGCCTGGCGGCTCAGGCGCACCTTGCCCATCGGGTCGATGTCGACCACCATCACGTCAATGTTGTCGCCGATGCTGACCTCGTCCTCCACCGACGCGACCCGATGGCTGGCCAGTTGCGAGATATGTACCATGCCGTCCTTGCCGGGCAGGAACTCCACAAAGGCGCCGAAGGGCTCGATGCGGGATACGCGGCCGGTGTGGATGCCGCCGATTTCCGGGTCTTCGGTCAGCGCCTTGATGCGTTCGATGGCCTGTTTGGCGGCGTTGCCTTCCACCGCCGAGACGTGCACCAGGCCGTCCTCCATCACGTCAATCTTGGCGCCGGTTTCATCCTGCATGCCGCGGATCGTCTTGCCGCCAGGCCCGATGATGACGCCGATTTTCTCCGGATCGATGCGAATGCTGGTGATGCGCGGCGCGAAATCGCTCAGTTCAGCGCGCGGCGCGGCAATGGCCTCCTGCATGACGCCCAGAATCTGCAGGCGCGCGTCCCGTGCCTGCGCCAGCGCGCGTTCCATCACTTCTCGGGAAACGCCGCTGATCTTGATGTCCATCTGCAGCGCCGTGATGCCCTGCTCCGTGCCGGCCACCTTGAAGTCCATGTCGCCGAGGTGGTCTTCCATGCCCTGAATGTCGGTCAGCACCGCGACCTGGTCGCCTTCCTTGATGAGGCCCATGGCGATGCCCGCCACCGGGCGCAGGATGGGAATGCCGGCATCCATCAAGGCCAGGGTGCTGCCGCAGACGCTGCCCATGGAAGTGCTGCCGTTGGAACTCAGCACCTCGCTGACCAGGCGCACGGTGTAGGGGAATTCGTCCTCCGGCGGCAGCATGTTGCGCAGGGCGACCTCCGCCAGCGAGCCATGGCCGACCTCACGCCGGCTGGTGCCGCGCAACATGCGCGTCTCGCCCGTGCTGTAGGGCGGGAAGTTGTAGTGGTGCAAAAAGCGCCGCGAGTCCATGGCGCCCAGGTCATCCAGCAGCTGGGCATCGCGCGGCGTGCCCAGCGTGGCAATCGTCAACACCTGGGTCTCGCCGCGCTGGAACAGACCGGAACCGTGCACGCGCGGAATCAGCCCGACTTCGGCGGAGAGCGAACGAATCGTCTCGCTGTCGCGTCCGTCCGGCCGTACGCCGTCCTCGACGATGCGATGCCGCACGGCGTTCTTCAGGGCCTTGTCGATGCCGTTCGAAATGTCCCCTGCATCGACTTCACCGGCTTCGACGCGGTCCGCGTATTCCGCCATCACGCGCTGGTCGAGGGCCTTCATGGCCGCGCCGCGCGCATCGCGTTCCGCGTGTTGCTGCACAATTTCCCGCACTTCGTCGTATACGGAGTCGTATATTTCGCCGCTGAGCGCGGCGTCGCCGGCCTTCACCTCGTAAGGCGACTTCTCCTTGCCGACCGCGGCGCGCATTTCGTTCTGCAGCGCGATGACCGGCTGAATGGCCGCGTGGGCCATGTCCAGCGCCTCCAGCATGACGGCTTCGGGCACCTCATGGGCGCTGCACTCGACCATGTTGATGGCGTCCATCGTTCCGCTGACGCGCAAATCAAGTCGGCTGTTTTCCATCTCGGGGATGGTCGGGTTCACCACCAGTTCATCATCGATCAGGCCGACGCGCACGCCCGCGACCGGTCCGTCCCAGGGGACGTTGGAGATGGTCAGGGCGGCGCTGGCCGCCACGTTGGCCAGCATGTCGAGGAAGGTCTCCTGGTCGTGACTGAAGGTGGTCAGGATGACCTGTACGTCGTTGCGCATGCCGGCCGGAAACAGCGGCCGCAGGGTGCGGTCCGTGACGCGCGCCACCAGAATGGCGCTCTCCGCCGGGCGCCCTTCACGCCGAAAGAAACTGCCCGGGATGCGGCCCGCCGCGTAAAGCTTTTCTTCAAAGTCCACCTTCAGCGGGAAGAAATCGAGGCCCTGGGGCGGTTTGCCCATGGTGGCCGTGCCGAAAACGATGGTGTCGCCCATGCGCACGGTGACGGCGCCGCCCGCCTGTTGGGCGAAGCGACCCGTCTCGATGGTCAGCGTCCTGCCTCCGACTTCGGTTGACCAGGACCGGATACCGGCCCCGTTGTCTGCTGTACTCATATTGCCTCCTGTTGGATTACAGAGGCCCGGGAGACAGGGACTGGAGTGTGACGCCGGCCTGTTCTGTCGGCGGCATACTCCAGGTCCTGTGCCCCGGGCAATGACGAAAGAAGGATGGCCCGGCCGGACCATCCCGGATACACAGATTCTGAGCTCCCTGCCCTGTCGCTAGCGTCGCAGGCCAAGCCGCTGCAGCATTTCGCGATAGGCATCGGGGTTCTTGCGGTTCAGATAGTTCAGATGTCGCCGGCGTTTGCCAACCAGCTTCAGCAGGCCCCGACGGGAAGATTCGTCGTGGTTGTTGGCGCGCAAGTGCTCCGTCAACTGGTTGATGCGCGTCGACAGGATCGCGATTTGCACCTCCGGCGACCCCGTATCGCTTTCGTGCCGGGCGTAGTCCTTGATCAGCGTCTGCTTGGTTTCCCTGTCCATACCCGTTTCCTGTTGCCTGTCACCTGACACGCCGGGCAGTGGCATGCCGGTCGATATCAGTCCCCAGTGTAGCGGAAGCGCCTGCCCTGAACAAGGTCGGTTCTGCAGCCTCAGGGGACGCTGCGCAGGGCATTGGCCACGCGGTTGACCGTATGGTGTGTGCGAAACAGGCTGAACTCGTCCGGACTGTCAGGAATTCGATTCAGAATGTTTTCGGACAGCAAAATCGACAGCCACAGGTCGATGTCATGGCCGATGACCCGCGCATCCAGCGAGTCATGACTGATCGTCTCGCCGCTGTCGTACAGTTCCAGCAGCGCGCTCACCATCTGGTCCCTTTGTGCCA
>DAOUIB010000104.1:0-7728 GCA_034428275.1 Anaerolineae bacterium | reverse complement strand
ATGGTTCGTTCGGCGGCGCTGCGCTGCGCGTCGGGATAATCGTCCATGTCGCGCATGCTCAGGCAGAGCAAAATCAGCACGGGCGCGCCGGTCATGCGTTCGTAGGAGCGACCCGCGTCTGCCTCGATGACCGCGTTGGGAACGCCGTCGGCCTGCAAATCCTGGCGCAGGCGCGCGCCCATGGCCCGCGCCAGGGAGGCCCGGTCGTCCTCCTCCTGCAGCACGACAAAGCGCCATGGCTGCCGGTTGTGGGCCGACGGCGCCTGGATCGCGGCCCCCAATACCTGCCGCAGCAGCGCGCGCGGCGGTCTTTCGGGCCGGTAACGGCGCAGGGAGCGGCGCGTATGGAGCAGATTCAGCAAATCACTCCCTGTCTGACGCCGGTCGTCATCCATTCGTCGCCGCTCAGCGATACAGGTCCTGCGCGGCGGGGCGCAGCAGGTCGCGGGCGCGGCCGTCCTGCGGCGGATGTTGCAGGCCGCGCAGCAGGACGGCCGGCCGACCCTCGTCGCCCTCGCCGCCCGCCAGCTGCGCCGCCGAGGCGATCATGTCGGCATGGCCCTGCATACTCACGCGCAATTCGCGGCCATGCAGGTCGGGCTGGCCGCGCAGGTCGAGCAGGGCCGGAAGGCCCGCCACGCCGATGGCCACGCCGACCGTGCCCAGGCGGAAGGGTCGGCCATGCGAATCCATGATCACGACGCCGGGCGCAGGACCGGCGGCGGCCAGGGCGGCGCGCAGCCGGAGGGCGCTGGCGTCCGGGTCGCAGGGCAGCAGCAGGACCAGGTCGTCGTCACCGCCGGCATTGGAATGGTCGATTCCGGCATTGGCCGAGACGAAGCCGAGACGGTGCACGCTCACCAGCACCTCCGGCGCCTGACGGGAAATGGCCTGGCTTTCGCGCAGCACCAGTTCCACCAGACGGGGGTCCTTGCCGGTCAGGGCGGCCCGCTCCAGCGCCTCGGCGCCCGGCCTGACGGAGGAAAGCTCCACGAAACGTCCCTCGGCCCTGGAAACAATCTTGGAACTGACGGCCAGCACGTCGCCGTCGTCGAGGGCCAGCCCGGCGCGCTCCAGCGCGGCCAGAATCAGGGCCGCCAGGTCGTCGCCGGGCCGGACCAGGGGAATGCCCGGCAGGGCCAGAATCTGCAGGGCCGCGGCTCTCATACGTCATCCAGACCCGTGATGCGAACGCCGCTGTGTACGCCGCCATAGCGGCGATTGATGAACAAGAGCACCGGCGTCAGCGATTCCACGGCCACGGCGTTGGCCAGCTGGCCGGCGTGCAGGCCACGCATGCCGGCCGCGGCGGCGAGGGTCACGACCGTCTCGCGCGCAGCCGGGTCGTTGCCGCAGACCAGCACGTCGCAGTCGACGGTCGCGCCCTCGTCGTCCAGCACTTCGGCGCTGACGTTCTGGAAGGCGGCCACCACCCGCACCTCCGGCCCCAGAAAGTCCTGCGCCTCCAGCGCGGCGGCCTGACCCGGCGGCAGTTGCACGCGCCGGACGGCGGGGGGCCGCAGGGGCACGGTCAGGTCCACCAGGATCTTGCCCGCCAGCGCGGGCCGCACCTGCTCCAGCGTGGACCGGTGGGCGCCGTAAGGCACGCTGAGCACGACGAGGTCGGCGGCGGCGGCCGCTGCGCGGTTTTCGGCGCCGCGGATGTCGGCCCCCGCCGCGCGGGCCAGCAGCGCCGCCGCATGCGTCCGGGCGCGACCTTCCACCCGCGAGCCAATGATCAGCGGATAGCCGGCGCGCGCCCAGCGCAACGCCAGCCCGGAGCCCTCCGCGCCCGTGCCGCCCAGTACCGCGATGCTGAAGGTTTCGCCGCTCTCGCCCATGTGCCTTGCTTCTCCCGTTTCGCCTTTCCCGTTATTGCGCTTCGCGCGCCAGCCTCGCCTGGCGGCGCCACAGCGCCGGCGCCAGTTCGCGGGCTTCGGCGGCGATGGCGCGCTCGTCGAGTGTCACCAGCTGACGGTCCTTCATCAGGACCTGACCCTCGACGATCGTGGTCGTCACCATCGAGGCCTCGAAGCCGAAGAGGATATGCCAGGGCAGGTTGCCTTCCTGCAGCGGGGTGGCGGGCCGGTAGTCCACCAGAATCAGGTCGGCGAGCGCGCCGGGCGTCAGCTCGCCGAGCCGCGAACCCGGAAAAAACTGACGGGCCAGGGCCGCATTGTTCCCCGCGGCCATGCGCGCGATGGCGTCGCCCGGCGCCCGGCGCGGGTCGCGCCCCGCCACCTTGTGCAGCAGATACGCCGCTTTCCATTCGGCCCACATGTTGTTGCCCATGCCGTCGTTGCCGAGGCATACGGGTATGCCCGCCGCCAGCATATCGTCCAGCGCCGCCGCGCCCACGCCATTGTTCATGTTGGAACGCGGCTGGTGGCTGATCCAGACGCCCCTTTCCCGCAGCAATTCGCGTTCGGCGGCGTCGGCGTGCACGCAATGCGCGGCGATGGAGCCGGTCCGCCACAGGCCGTAGCGGTCCAGGCGCGGCGCGACGCGCAGCCCGCTGCGCCGCAGGCTGTCCCGCTGGTCGGCCTCGTGTTCGGCCACGTGAATGTGGACTCCCGCGCCCGGCGGCAACGCTTCGGCACAGCGGCGCAGGGTCTCGTCGCCCAGGGTCAGGCTGGCGTGCAGGCCGAAGGTCGCCGCCACCCGTTCGCGACCGCCCGCCGCCCGCAGGAAGCGCAGGTTTTCGGCGATGCCGGCCTCCGCCCGCTCCGGCCCGTCGCGGTCCGTGACCTCGTAGCAGAGGACGGCGCGCAGGCCGGCCTGCTCCACGGCGTCGGCTATGAGGTCCAGACTGCCGTCAATGCAGTTGGCGCTGGCGTGATGATCGACGAGCGTGGTGCTGCCGTGTTTGATGGCGTCCACCAGGCTGACCAGCGCGCTGATGCGAATCGTGTCGGCGTCCAGGGCGCGGTCCAGCGGCCACCACAGGCGCTCGAGAATTTGCGGGAAGTCGGCCGGCGCCGGGCCTTCCAGCGCCATGCCGCGCGCCAAAGCGCCGTAAAAGTGGGTGTGCGCGCAGATGTTGCCCGGCATGACCAGCTGGCCGTCCGCGTCCAGCGCCTGAGCCTGCGGGTAGCGCCGGCGCAGCGCCGCCGACGGCCCCATGGCGCCGATACGCCCGTCACGCAGCAGGAGGGCATGGTCGGGCAGCAATCGGGGGTCGGCGCCACAGGTGACGAGGGTCGCGTTGTGGATCAGCACGGGCGGCGCCCGCCCCTCAACAGGGGGCGGCGTGCGTGGGAAGCGGACATGTCCCTCAATGCGCCGGGGGCGCCGGCGCGGGGCAATCGTCATCCAGCAGGAGCGGGGCGACGGCCCCCCGCCGCCCCACCCGACTCTCGAACAGGGTCGAAGTCCGCGGAAGGCGGCGGGCAACGCGCCGGAAGGAGGGCTCGCGCGCGACGAATCCCGGTTTGCGGCTGGTCAGGTCGCCGAGGCATCGCGCCCGGCAAAAGCGGTCCCAGGTGCTGTGAATGAAGGCGAAGACCCGCCCTTCCGGATTGAGCAACGGGGGCTCGCGCCAGCGCCAGTCGCCCAGCTGGACGCGGTAATAAGGGTCGTCGGCGCGCCGCGGGTCATCCGGCAACAGGTCGCCGCGGCGCAGGAGTTCCACGCCCTTCACCCGGGCGTAGCCGTAGACTCCGCCCCGTTCCCGGCCGATCACGCGCGCGCCGGTGAAAAAGGCGATGTATTCCGCCGGAACGCCCTGCGGCATGCGGGCGAATGGTATCCGGTACCATCCCTCGCCGCGCGTCAGGCGCAGGTCCGCGCGCCGGGTAATGGCCGCCACCAGGACCCGGTCTTCAGGCCAGCTCATCGTCATCACTCTCCGCGCAATTGCTTTCAGGATGCGTTGACGGCGCCGGCGGCACGCAGCCGCAGCAGCCGGGCATCGATGTCGCCCACCTTTCGCTGCTCCGCCTCCCACCAGGCCGGGTCCCGTTGCGCATCCAGCTCCTCGACCGACTTGCCCTGCTGTTCCACCCAGGTGTAGTACTTCAGGTTGTGCCAGCGTTGTCGCACCCCGGGCGTTCCGGGCAGGACCCAGTCCGTCCCGGCGCCGCGGAAAATGCGCTCGATACGCCCGGTCGCGGCCGCTTCGTCCAGTTCCCCGTAGCTCCGGGCCATGTCAGCCATCACCGAATGGTAGCGATCGAGGGCGTCGGTCGCCACCGTCACCACCAGGTCATCGGCGCCGAAGCCATAGTGCCGCACGGTCTTGATGGCGCCCAGAATGTTGCACACGCCACTGATGCCCAGATGCGTGCCGAGCAGGGCCACCAGCGCGGGGTCCGCGCCGTAACGGTCCACCAGCACCTGACGCGCGCGCGGCTCGCTCAGCACTTGCAGGCCCTGCACACAGGCCAGATCATCAATGCACATCAGGGCGTCCATGTTGAGGACGTTGTGAATCCAGGTCACGTGCTTGTCGCCGATGCCTTCAATGTCGTGGGCGCCGTAGCCGTTGTTGTAGAGCGTCGGGCACTGCTGCGGCTCCAGGCCCACGATTTTGTGTTGCGGCCAGATCTGCCTGAGGCGGTCGCCGGCGGCGATGGTGCCGGCGCTACCCATGGCCGACACGAAGGCCGACGCCACGCCACTGCCGATGCCGGCCCGCGCCAGGTCGCCGGCCAGCTCCGCGATGGTGTTGCCGGTGACGAAATAGTGAAAACGGTAATTGCCCATGACCTCAAACTGGTTGAGGACGCGGACGTGGTCGCCGCTCGCGCGCAGCCGCCTGGTCTCGTCGTAAATCTCCTTCACGTTGCTCTCCGACCCCACCGTACGGCGGATGCGCGCGCCATAGCCTTCGATGCGCTCAAATCGCTCGCGGCTCATGCCCTCGGGCAGGACCACCAGGCTGTCGCAGCCCATGCGCCCGCCGACCCAGGCGCCGCCGATGCCGTAGTTGCCGGTCGAGGGCCATACCAGAACGTGCCGCGCCGGGTCCACGTCGCCCGTCAGCACCTGCTCCAGCAGCACCGAATAGGCCGCGCCGACCTTGTGGCTGCCCGAGGGAAAATCGCGGCCGTAGAGCAGGGCGATCGGGGTCTCGACGCCGGTCAGTTGCGGCGGCAGGGTGAAAGCCATGATGCGGTCTTCGGCGTCGCGCCAGCTGATGTTGTAGAGGTTGTGAGGGTCCAGCGGGTCCTCTTGCCGTACCTGCCGGGCGCGGCGCCGCGTTTCCGCCCCGAGTCGGGCGGGCCGCAACATCTCGTCAAAGGTCGGTCCGGTGATCAAGGGTCGCCCTCGCTTTCCTGCGTCGTATCATTCGCTGCCTGCGCCGCATTCGTGGCGGCGGCCTCGCGACCGCGTCGGGACCCGCTATCGTTCGCCGCAAAGCCGGTCCTGTGCGCGACCAGATACAGGGGGCGGCCACGCACCTCGTCGAAAATCCGCGCCACGTATTGCCCCATGACGAACAAAAAGAAGAGCTGGAAGGCCCCCAGCAGCAGAAGCATGACGATCGTGGTCACCTGACCGCCCAGGAAGCCGGGGCCCAGCGCCACACGCATGAGCGAAATGATCGGCACCGCCAGCACCGACAGCACGCCCAGAAAGAGGCTGAAGTAAATCATGACCTGCAGCGGAAACCAGGAGAAACCGGTGATGGCGTCCAGCGCGAAGCGCAGCATTTTACGCAGGGGGTATTTGGTCTCGCCCGCGTGGCGCGCCTGACGCACGTAGCGCACGCCGGTCTGCCGGAAGCCCACCCAACTGGTCATGCCGCGGATGAAGCGATTGTGCTCGCGCATCGCGTTGAGCGCGTCGACCACCTTGCGGTCAAGCAGGCGAAAGTCGCCGGTATCGAGCGGAATATCCACGTCGGTAATGCGATAAATCAGGCGATAAAACACCAGCGCCGTCAGTTTCTTGAAACGGCTTTCGCCTTCCCGCTCGCTGCGAATGGCGTAGACGACGTCGTGGCCCGCGCGCCAGCGCTCGATCAGGTCGAGGATGAGTTCCGGCGGGTCCTGCAGGTCGCCGTCGATCAGAATGACGGCCTCGCCGGCGGCGTGGTCGAGCCCCGCCGTCACCGCGATCTGGTGGCCGAAATTGCGCGCCAGGCCGAGAATTCGCAGGCGATCGTCCGTCGCGGCCGCGGCTTCCAGCAGCTCCCGCGTGCGGTCGACGCTGCCATCGTCGACCGCCACCAGTTCCCAGGGGGCGCCGGTCTCGTCCAGCACGGCCCGCAGGCGCGCCAGCAGGGGCGGCACGTTGTCCTCCTCGTTGAAGAGCGGGACGACGACCGAAAAGACGGGTCTGTCGCTCATGCCGCGCGTTCCTGCAGGGCCCGACGGATGGCCTGCGGGTCCGGCGCGACGCGTTGGGCGGCGCCGACGCTGCGGCGCGCCGTCGCCACGTCCTTGAGCCCGTTGCCGGTCACCATCAGCACTGCGGAACTGTCGCGCGGCAGCTGCCCGCGGGCGATCGCGCTCTCCAGGCCCGCCAGGGCGGCCGCCGCCGCCGGTTCGGCGAAGACGCCGCTGGCCTGCGCCAGGCGCGGAATCGCGGCCAGAATGGCTTCGTCCGGCACGCTAACCCAGGCGCCGTCGCTCTGCTGCACCGCGCGCAGGGCCTTCGCCCGGTCCCGCGGCAGCCCGGCCGAGATGCTGTCGGCGACGGTGGAGGCCGCCTGCGCCCTCATGGCCGCCGCCCCGATGCCCTGGCGGGCCGCCTGCACCAGGGCCGCACTGCCCTCGGCCTGCACGCCGATCAGGCGCGGTTCCCGCTCAATCCAGCCCAGCAGGCGCAACTCGCGGAAACCCTTGTGCAGGCCGCCGATGATGCTGCCGTCACCGACGCTGACCACCACCGCGTCCGGCAGCTGCCAACCCAGTTGCGCCGCGATCTCGAAGGCCGCCGTCTTCTTGCCTTCGCTCGTGTAGGGATTGATCCCCGTATTGCGACAGTACCAGCCCTCTTCCTGCGACAGGCGGAAACAGAGCTCAAAGGCCTGGTCATAGCTGCCGTCCAGCAGCAGCACCCGCGCGCCGTAGACCAGCAACTGGGCGATCTTGGCCTCCGGCGCGCCGGCCGGCACGAAGATGATGACCTCCAGTTCGGGAAGCGCGGCGCAGACGCCCGCAAGCGCCGCCGCCGCGTTGCCGGTGCTGGCCGTGCTGACGACCTTGCGCCCGCCGCGCAGGGCGCGCGCCGCCACCATGGCGCTGGCGCGGTCTTTCAGCGAGGCTGTGGGGTTGCGCCCCTCGTCCTTGAGCCACAGCGCGCTCAGCCCTAGCTCCTGCGCCAGACGCGGCGCCGGCAGCAGCGGCGTATCGCCCACCGGCAGGGGCGGCACGCGGTCCTCCGCCCCCAGGGGCAACAGGGCGCGCCAGCGCCACATGCCCTCCGCCCGGGGGGCGACCAGGCTGTCGCGCTCCAGTTGCGCGCGCAGGCGGGGGTAATCGTAGAGCACGTCGAGGGTGCCGGCCTCGCCGCAGTCGGGACACAGGTATTCCAGGGCCTCCGGCGCATGGCCCTGGCCGCAAAGCACGCAGCGCAATTCGCGAACCTTGCTCATGCGGGCAAGGGCGCCGGCAGGATGCGCGTGCCGGCCTCCCCGTGCAGGGCCCGCGCCAGGTTGGGCGGGTTGGTGATGATGGCTTCCGGACCGCCATGGCGAATGAAGTCCAGGCAGGCCTCGATCTTGGGCAACATGCTGCCGGGAGCGAAGTGCCCTTCGTCGCGATAGCGCTCGGCTTCCGC
>DAOUIB010000103.1:0-6360 GCA_034428275.1 Anaerolineae bacterium | reverse complement strand
CACACGGCGGTGGAGCGGCGTCTGACGGAACTGGTCGGGCCGGTTGGCGGCAAGCTGCACACCGGCCGCAGCCGCAACGACCAGGTGGCGACGGACTTCCGGCTCTGGTGCATGGGCGCCTGCGAGGCCATCGGCGGCCGCCTGCGTGAACTGCAGGAGGCCCTGGTGCAGCGGGCGGCGGATCATCTGGACACGCTGATGCCCGGCTACACTCATCTGCAGCCGGCACAGCCCGTCGTGCTGGCGCACTGGCTGCTGGGCTTCTTCTGGATGTTGCAGCGCGATCGGAAACGCCTGGCCGCAGCGCGCAGCAACGCCGCCGTGCTGCCTCTTGGTTCGGGGGCGCTTGCCGGCACGCCGCTGGCCGTCGACCGCCACGCCATGGCGCAGGAACTGGGTTTCACGTCGATCAGCCAGAACAGCATGGACAGTGTGAGCGACCGGGACTTTGTGGCCGAAACGCTGTTCGCCCTCGCATTGGCGGGGGTGCATCTCAGCCGCCTGGGCGAGGACGTCATTCTCTACAGCAACCCGCTTTTCGGCTTTTTCGCACTCGACGACCGTTACAGCACCGGTTCCAGCCTTATGCCGCAGAAACGTAACGCCGATCCCCTGGAGCTGGCGCGGGGCAAGTCCGGCCGACTCATTGGCAACCTGACCGGCTTGCTGGCGACGATGAAAGGGCTGCCGACCGCCTACAACAAGGACTTGCAGGAGGACAAGGAAGCTCTCTTCGACTCTGTTGACGCGCTCGATGCCCTCTTGCCGGTGCTGACGGCCGTCATCCACACCCTGGGGGTCAACCCGGACAGGATGCGCGCGGCGCTGGACGAGGAGATGCTGGCGACCGACCTCGCCGACTATCTGGTGGCGCGCGGTCTGCCCTTTCGGGAGGCCCACCACGCCGTTGGCGCGGCCGTACGCGCCGCCGCCGATGCCGGCCTGCCGCTGTCGCAGCTGCCATTGCCGACGCTACAGGCGTGTCACGCCCTGTTTGCCGCTGACGCGCGCGAGGTGTTTGACTTTGACGAGTCGGTCCGCAGCCGTGATTCCGACGGCGGCACAGCGCCCCTTGCCGTAGCCAGGCAACTGGAGGCCGCGCGTTCGGCGCTGGAGGATTGATCCCGCGCATTTGCCGGAGGAACAGCGGCAATTTGCCTGAAACCGGAGTTTTGCCATCGAACCCTGGCCCAATGCTTGACAGGCCCAATTGCCACGCTACAATAGGCGCGTCCGAAAGACCGGTTCGGAGCAGGTTGATGCGTCGAAACATCGCCGCCGCCGACAATTCGCTACCCGTCGTTCTTCTCCTTCTTGTCATTATTGGCGTCGCATAGCGTGGCGGGTGGTTGCTCGGGCCGGAAACCGGCGAAATGAACGCAAACCCCCCGCAGAGGGGGTTTTTTAGTGAAGCAGGCGGTTTGTTGTTGACAGAGACGGGGGCGGTCAATGAGTGCTGAGTGGATCTGGCATAACGGTGAATTCATGCGCTGGGATGAGGTGAACGTCCACGTCTCGACCCATGCGCTGCACTACGGCTCCAGCGTATTCGAGGGCATTCGCGCCTACACCACGCCGCACGGGCCGGCCGTATTTCGCCTCCCCGAGCACACCAGGCGTCTCTTCTATTCCTGCAAGGTAGCGCGTCTGGACGTCCCCTTCACAGAGGACGAAATCAACGAGGCCATACTCGAAACGATTGTCCGCAACGGCCATCAGGCCTGCTACGTGCGGCCCCTGGTGTATCGAGGCGCGGGGCCACTTGGCCTCGAAGGGCGCAAGAACCCGGTTGACGTGACGATATTCACCATGGAATGGGGCGCCTATCTGGGCACGGAAGGCCTTGAAAAGGGCGTGGACGTGCAAATCAGTTCCTGGCGGCGGCTGGCGCCAGGCACGGCGGCCTCCATGGCCAAGATCGGCGGGCAATACGTCAACAGTCAGCTGATCAGCATGGAAGCGCGCGACAACGGTTTCGATGAAGGCCTGGCGCTGGATGTTTCCGGCAACGTCAGTGAAGGCGCCGGCGAAAATGTATTCGTCATCGTCGATGGCGTCGTGTATACGCCTGGCGGCTGGGCCAGCATCCTGCCCGGCATCACGCGGGACAGCGTACTGACCATCCTGCAGGACGCGGGCGTGGAAATTCGCTTTGAGACCATCCCCCGCGACATGTTGTACCTGGCCGACGAGGTCTTCTTCACCGGCACGGCGGCGGAGATCACGCCGGTGCGGTCCATTGACCGTTTGCAGGTCGGCGAGGGCAAGCGCGGCCCCATCACAAAAGAGACGCAGGACCAGTTCTTTGCAATCACGTCAGGTGAAGTGGCGGACCGCTTCGGCTGGCTGACGCCGGTACCGGCGGCAATCCGGCAACCAGAGTAGAGGCGGAGGAGCGACATGCAACTCACAGGCTCGGAAATCTTGATGGAGTGTTTGTTGCGCGAAGGGGTCGACGTCATGTTTGGCTACCCCGGCGGCGCCATATTGCCGACCTACGACGCCATGACGAAGTATCCGCAAATCCACCACGTCCTGGTGCGGCACGAACAGGGCGCTTCGCACATGGCCGACGGCTACGCCCGCGCGACGGGCAAGGTCGGCGTGGCCATTGCCACCAGCGGGCCCGGTGCGACCAACCTCGTCACCGGCATGGCCACGGCGATGATGGACTCGTCCCCGATTGTATGCATCACCGGCCAGGTCCCGCGGGCGGCCATCGGCTCGGATGCCTTTCAGGAAACTGACGTGACCGGCGTCAGCCTGCCGGTGACCAAGCACAACTTCCTGGTCATGGACGTCGACGAACTGGCCTGGACCGTGCGCGAAGCCTTTCACATCGCTCGGAGCGGTCGCCCGGGGCCGGTGCTGGTCGACATCCCCAAGGACGTGCAGATTGCCAGCACGGAGTTCGTGTACCCGGAAGGTGAGATCGTCCTGCCGGGCTACCAGCCGCGTACCACGGCCAACGAGGACGAACTGGACGCCGCCGGGCGTCTGATCAACGAGGCGGAGCGACCGATCATTCTGGCCGGGCACGGCATATTGATGTCCGGCGCCACGGACGAACTGTTGCACCTGGTCGAACGTTCCGGCGTGCCGGTCGCGCTGACCCTGCTGGGGAAGGGGGCCCTGCCGGAGAACCACCCGCTGTCGCTGGGCATGATGGGCATGCACGGCACGGCCACCAGCAACCACTCCATCCAGGAAGCCGACCTGTTGATCGCCCTGGGTATGCGTTTCGACGACCGGGTTACGGGCAATCTGGCGACCTACTCGCAACATTCCCGCAAGATCCACGTCGACATCGATCCCTCGGAAATCAACAAGAACGTCCCGGTGGACGTGGGCATCGCCGGCGACCTGCGCACGGTCATCACGCAATTGTTGCCGCGAATAGAAAGGCAACAGCGCGTCGACTGGCTGGCCTGCATTCGCGACTGGCAGGAAGACGACGACGAGCGGGACATTTTGCACCAGGACACGGGCGATCGCCTGCTGGGCGCCCAGGTGATCAACGACTTGTGGTTGCACACGGGCGGAGATGCCATCACCGTCACCGACGTCGGGCAGCACCAGATGCTGGAAGCCCAGTACTATCCGCACCAGCGTCCCTCAACGCTGATCACCAGCGGCGGACTGGGGACGATGGGGTTCGGATTCCCGGCGGCCATCGGCGCGAAATTCGGTCTGCCTCACGAGGAAGTCTGGGCAATCGTCGGCGATGGCGGCTTTCAAATGACGATGTGCGAACTGGCAACCGCCGTTCAGGAAAAAACCAACGTCAACATCGCCATTTTGAACAATGCCTTTCTGGGCATGGTGCGCCAGTGGCAGGAATTCTTCTATGAGGAGCGCTATCACGCGACGCCGATGTTCAACCCCGACTTTTGCCTCTTCGCCGATGCCTATGGCGTCCCCAACATGCGGGTGACGAGACGGGAGCAGGTCGAGGAGTCGGTGGCCTTTGCGCGCAGCGTGGAGGGCCCGGTGCTGATCGAATACGTCATCGAGAAAGAGGACATTGTGTATCCGATGGTTCCGGCCGGGGCTGACCTGCATGCGATGATCCGGCGGCCAAAACCCGGGGAGCGGGCGAGCGCATGAGCGACGAAACCCTGATGGAACAAAAGGTCACCCTGGTCACCCTGGTCGACAACCGGCCCGGTGTCCTGAATCGCATCGCCAGCCTTTTCCGGCGGCGGAATTTCAACATCGACAGCCTGACGGTCGGACGGACCCACAGGCCGCACGTGTCCCGCATGACCATCGTCGTCGATGCGCGCCTGGCCAACGTCAACATCATCGCCGCCAATTTACGCAAGCTGGTCAACGTCATTGAGGTGCGGGTCGTATCTGACGAACCGCACGTCAGCCGCGATCTGGCGCTCATCAAGGTGCGCACCGACGACCCTGAGTCGCGCAACATGGTGACCGAAATCTGCGAACGCTATCCGGGCCGCATCGTCGACATGGGCGTGAAGGTCGCTATCGTCGAAGTGACGGCCCACGAAGAGCAGGTCGAGGCGATGATTGAAGAGTTTCGGCCCATCGGCATCGTGGAAATGGTGCGTACGGGCGTCGTGGCCATGGGCCGCGGCATCCGCATTCAGGACACGCAATATGAACCCCCGCAGATGCGCGCGGCGACCCGTGACAACGGCGTTCAGCAGAACATCCTGTAGACCGGAGGAATCGTTCCGTCGGCGGGCTTGAACCGCGGCGACTGAGCCGGGGTCAGAGAGGAATGCAATGGCGACACTTTACTACGACAAGGACGCGGACCTTGGCCTGCTGGAAGGCAAGACCATCGCGGTGATTGGCTATGGCAGCCAGGGGCATGCCCACGCGTTGAACGCCCGCGACAACGGGCAGCGCGTGATCATTGGCCTGCACGAAGGCAGCAGCAGCCGCGCGAAGGCCGCCGCCGAGGGTCTGGAGGTCAGGTCCGTCGCAGAGGCCGCCGCCGCCGCCGACATCATCATGGTCCTCATTCCGGATACGCTGCAGGCGCAGGTCTACGAAGAGTCCATCGAGCCGAACCTCGCCCCGGGCAACATGCTGATGTTCGCCCATGGCTTCAACATTCACTTCGACCAGATAAAGCCGCCACCGGAAGTCGACGTCACCATGATCGCGCCCAAGGCGCCCGGCCATCGTGTGCGCGAAATCTTCACCGAGGGCGCCGGTACGCCCGGTCTGCTGGCCGTGGCCCAGGACGCCACTGGCAACGCGAAGGCGATGGCGCTGGCCTACGGTCGCGCCATTGGCTGCACCCGCGCCGGTGTGATCGAAACGACCTTCCGCGAGGAGACGGAGACCGACCTTTTCGGCGAGCAGGTGATTCTCTGCGGCGGCGTGACGGCGTTGATCCGGGCGGCCTTCGAGACCCTCGTCAAGGCCGGTTATCAGCCGGAGGTGGCCTACTTCGAGTGTCTGCACGAACTGAAGCTGATCGTCGATCTGCTCTACGAAGGCGGCCTGAGTTACATGTGGTACAGCGTCAGCAATACGGCCGAATACGGTGGCTACGAAATCGGCGACCGTATCGAGGGCATGGTCAGCGAGGACCTGGACGGCATTTTGCAGGACATCCAGTCCGGCAAGTTTGCGAAGGAGTGGGTGCAGGAGAATCGCGAGGGCCTGCCCCGTTTCACGCAGCGCCGCCAGCGTGAACACGACCTGCTGATCGAGCAGGTTGGCGAGGAATTGCGCGACATGATGACCTTCCTCGCCTCAAAGAAGGTGCGCCAGGCGTCCGGCAACTGACGGCAATACTGGCCGGCGCAGCAGGGAAAGGAGGTGAATGCGATGTCTGAAGACGGTCTTGCTGACCTTGCGTTGACGATGCATTCGCCCGCCTTGACCAGGGAAAGGAACGCGCCAAATGGACAGTGACAATGTCGTCAGGATATTTGATACCACCCTGCGTGACGGGGAACAGAGCCCCGGCGCCACCCTGAGCAGCGCTGAAAAGCTTGAAATCGCCCGTCAACTGGCACGACTGGGCGTGGACATCATCGAGGCCGGTTTCCCGGCGGCCTCGCCGGATGACATGGCTGCCGTGCAGCGCATCGCCCGCGAGGTGGGCACGGCGGATGGCCCGGTCATCTGCGGGCTGGCGCGGGTGGTGGAATCTGACATTCGGGCCAGCTGGGAAGGCGTGCGGGAGGCAGCCAAACCGCGTATTCACACCTTCCTCGGAACCTCCGATATCCACCTGCAGTACCAGACCGGCCTGACGCGCGCGGAAGGGCTGGAGGCCGTGCGCAAGGGCGTCAGCCTGGCGCGCAGCCTCTGCGAAGACGTCGAATTCAGCCCGATGGATGCCGGCCGCACGGACAAGGCCTACCTGGTGGA
>DAOUIB010000102.1:0-1804 GCA_034428275.1 Anaerolineae bacterium | reverse complement strand
TCCATTTACACGCCAGGGCATGCTCCGGACCACGTCGCCTTCTATCAGCCGGAAACCGAAATCCTGTTTGGTGGCGACTGCCTGTTTGCCGGCAGCATCGGACGGACGGACTTCCCCAACGCAGATCTGAACACCCTCATGCGTTCCATCACCGGGCGCCTCTTTGCCCTGCCGGACGAAACGCGCGTTTTGCCAGGCCACATGGGTCCTACCACCATCGGCGCGGAGCGTCGCAGCAACCCCTTTGTGCTGGACTACCTGCGTTACCACGCAGCGTCGGATGGCCCGGCGACGTGACCCGGCTCGCCAGTCTGTTTGTGACGCTGATGACCCCGGCATTGCTGGTCCTGGGCAACGTCCTGCTGGTCTTGACGCCCTTCTGGTTGAGCGCTGTCTATACGAGACCCGGCTTCCCGCGGGACAGCTACGGGCTCTCCACCTCAGACCGCATCGAACTTGCGACTCGTGTCACAAGCTGGCTGGGAAATGACCGGGATCTGGATGCCCTTGCGGATCTCGGCATTCCCGACGGTCAGAAGGCCTTCAATGCCAGGGAGTTGCGGCACTTGCAGGACGTCAAGCTGCTGACAGGACAGGCGTATCGCCTGGCGATCCTGGCGCTGCTGCTGTTTGCAGTCGGGAGTGCGTATTGTCAAGGGAAGGGCGTGTTGCGCATCGCGCTCCAACGCGCAGCGCGCCTTACCCTGGCCCTGCTGCTGGCGATTCTCGTGTTTTCCGCGGCCAGTTGGGACCTGGCCTTCACGGAATTCCATCGGCTGTTCTTCGCCAGCGGCACCTGGTATTTCGCATATTCGGACACCCTGATTCGCTTGTTCCCCGAGCGATTCTGGATTGATGCCCTGCTCTTTCTGGCAGGACTGACGGTTTTGCAGTCCCTTGCCCTGATTTGGCTGACAAACCCGACACCTGCCGGCTGGAAGACACTGCGGCAGTTGATATACTGGCGCCGCAGAGATTCCGGAGTTTCAGGTCTTGAACAAGCAAAGCGTCCGTGACGTCTCACTGACGGGCAAACGAGTGTTGATGCGGGTTGATTTCAACGTCCCGCTTCGAGACGGCGTCGTCAGCAACGACGCGCGCATCCGGGCAGCCATCCCCACGCTGCAATACGTGCTGGAACGTGCGCCAAAGGCGCTGGTATTGCTTTCACACCTTGGGCGACCGAATGGGCGGGTCGAGCCCCGATGGTCGCTGAAGCCGGTGGTCGGGCGGCTACAGGAACTTTTGGGACGGGAGTTGCAATTCGCCGCGGATTGCGGCGGCCCTGTAACGCAAGCTTCTCTGGCCGCCTTGCCGCAGGGAGGAATACTGCTGCTCGAAAACACCCGTTTCGACCCCGGCGAGACGTCGAACGACCCGGCCCTTGCCCGCTCGCTGGCCTCCCTGGCCGACGTCTTTGTCAACGATGCCTTTGGCGCGGCCCATCGCGCCCATGCCTCGACAGTCGGCGTCGCCCGGTTCCTGCCGGCAGTGGGCGGGCTGTTGATGGAGCGCGAGCTGGATTATCTGGCCACGGCCCTTGAAGCGCCGCGCAGGCCTTTCGTCGCGATTCTGGGCGGCGCCAAGGTCTCTGACAAGATTCGCGTCATCGAGGCCTTGCTGCAAAAGGTCGACCGCTTGCTGATTGGCGGCGGCATGGCGAACACCTTTTTCCGGGCACAGGGCATTGATACGGGCGCGTCGCTGGTGGAGGAAGACGCCGTAGAAATCGCTGCGACTCTGCTGGAACAGCAGGGTGACGGAATCATCCTGCCGAGCGATGCAATTCTTGGCGACTCTTTTT
>DAOUIB010000101.1:0-2193 GCA_034428275.1 Anaerolineae bacterium | reverse complement strand
GGAGCGAATGAATGACCCGAAGAGTCCAGTACGCCCTGATCGGCGCCGGCGCCGCCGTCCGCCGCATGCACGATCCCGCCATCGCAGAGACGGACTGTGACGTCATCGCCGTCTGCGACCACCGCGAGGAACGGGCGCGGCTGGCCGCCGCACATTTCGACTGCCCCTGGTACACGGACTACCGGAAACTGCTCGACGAGCTGCGGCCCGAGGCCGTGGTCATCATGGCCCAGCACAAGGTCCACGCCGAAATCGCCATCGCCGCCCTGCGCGCCGGCGCTCACGTGCTCTGCGAAAAGCCCATGGCCCTGCAGGTCGCCGACGCCGACGCCATGGTCCAGGCGGCTGCAAAGGCCGGTCGCCTGCTGGCCATCAACTATCAGCAACGCACCCGCCCCGAGATCGTCGCCGCCAAACGCATCATCGACTCCGGCCAGCTGGGCAGGATCCAGCACATAGACGTCAAGACCACCTGGACCCGCGCCGCCGCCTACTACCAGGCCAACGAATGGCGCGGCAGCTGGAACGGCGAGGGCGGCGCCCTGCTGATGAACCAGACGCCCCACGACATGGACCTCATCTGCTGGCTCGTCGGCATGCCCGCCCGCGTCCACGCCTGGGCGCCCACCATCTTCCACGACATCACGCCGGCGGATACCGTGCAGGCCATGATGCAGTGGCCCGGCGGCGCCATGGGGGTCTTCCACGCCAGCACTGCCGAGGGCGGCAAAATCAACCGCTTCGAAGTGATCGGCACCGGCGGCGTCATCCGCGTCGACAGGGGCGCCTTGCGCTTCGCCCGCTTCGATCAGGACCTCTACGACTTCATCGTCACCGCGCAGGATGGCTTCAGCCACCCCGGCATGCAGGAAGTCGAGACCGAGCCGGGCCCCGAGACGGGCAAACACGAAGACATTCATCGCAACTTCTGCAACGCCATCCTGCATGGCGAGGCCCTCGTCGCGGACGGGCCCTCATCGTTGCACGGCCTCGAACTGGCCAATGGCATGATCGCCTCGCACTACAGCGGCCAGACCATCGACTTCCCGCTCGACCGCCAGAACTACGCCGACCTGCTGCAGCGCCTGCAGGAAGAGGAAACCCGGAAGGAGCGCCAGGCATGAGCGTCACCCTCAGCGCTTTCGGCGACGAAATCGCCCAGGACCTTGAAGAGCAACTGGCCGTCCTCAACGAGCTTCGCGTCCCTGGCCTCGACCTGCGCGCCGCCTGGGGCATCAACGTCCTTCAGCTCAGCGACGACCAGGCCCGCCAGGCGCGCGCCGCCTGCGACGCCGCCGGCGTTCACGTCAGCGCGCTGGGCAGCCCGGTCGGCAAGTCGCCCCTCGCCGAGCCGGTCGCCCTCGACGAGCAGCGCATCCGCCGCCTGGTCGAGATTGGCGATATCCTCGCCTGCCCGCGCATCCGCATTTTTTCCTGGTATCCCGACGACAGGTCCAGCAATCGCCACTACGACCAGTACGTGCCGCAGGTGACCGATCGCCTGGCCGCGCTCACGGCCATCGCAGCCGACGCCGGCTTCACCCTGCTGCACGAAAACGAGCGCCAAATTGTCGGCGACCGCCCGGAACGGGTGCAGGCCTTCGCGGAAGCCATCGACAGCCCCCACTTTCGCCTCATCTGGGATCCAGCCAACTACGTGCAGTCCGGCGTGTTGAACAGCATGCAGCACTTCGACGCCCAGGCCGGGCGCGTCGACTGCGTGCACGTCAAGGACTCCCGCGCCGACAACACGGTCGTTACGGCAGGGGAGGGGGAGGGCCAGTTTCCCGAGTTGATGGCCGCGCTGCGCGAGCGCGATTTCGAAGGCGTGCTCGCCCTGGAGCCGCACCTCAAGCTGGCCGCCCACAGCATCGGCTTCAGCGGCCCGGACGGCATGACCGTCGCCGTCAACGCCCTGCGCGCGGTGATGGCAGAGGCAGGTCTGGTGGAAGCATCCATCTGATTTACGCCCGTCATACTTACAATACCTCGGTCTGTTTAGAGCCCCTCTCCCTGAGGGAAGGACTCCCGCGACTCAGCGGGAAAGGGTTTGGGGTGAGGGCATTCCGTCAGGGCCCTGCGCAGCGTGATGGCAGGGGCCGGCTTGGAGGAATCCTCCGGCCGAGCTTGAGCCCCTGGACGCGACACCCCTCTACTGCGGTGAGAGGGTTTTAGGGGATGGCACCGGCGAAC
>DAOUIB010000100.1:0-5268 GCA_034428275.1 Anaerolineae bacterium | reverse complement strand
TCGGCCCTGGTGGCCAGATGTTCATAGGCGCCTTCCAGGCGCGCCACCTTGAGTTCTGTAGCGGATGATTCGCTGCCGGCCATGGCTGCACTCCTGACGTCGTCGATGGGCCCTTCTGCCGGCGCATGACGCACCGCTCGTCATGTATTCATTATTGCACAGGCCGGAAAGTTGTCAAACTGACGGGCTGCCCGCCCGTCGTCAGGAAACCCGTTTACACAAGTCCATAATTCCCCTGGAACACCTGCAACAACAGCCACAAGACCGGCGCCGCCAGCAGGGTGCCGTCCATGCGGTCCAGCAGGCCGCCGTGCCCCGGAAGCAGGGTGCCGCTGTCGTCCGCCTGCCATTGACGCTTCAACAGCGATTCCAGCAGGTCGCCGCCCAGCGTGGCCAGCGCCACGCCCAGATTGAGCGGCAGCGCCAGCGCGAGCGAGACTCCGCCCGCCGCGGCCAGCGCCAGACCGGCGACGACGCCCGCCAGCAGACCCAGCAGGGCCCCCTCGACCGTCTTGCCCGGCGAGATCGACGGCGCCAGGCGGCGGCGACCGAAACGGCGCCCGCCCAGCATCGCGACGCTGTCCGCGCTCCAGTTGTTGGCGAAGAGCACCAGCGTCCACAGGCGACCGTCCTCACCATTGCGCAACAAAAGCAGCAGACCCAGGGCCACGCCGACGTAAAGCGCGCCGGCGGTCCCCGGCAGGATGGCGCGTCTGCTGCGCAGGCCTGACAGCGCGGGCGCCAGCAGGGCCAGCAGCAGCCAGGGCTGAGCGTAGGCCACGGCCAGGCTGAGGGCCGGCACACAGAGCGCCATGGCAAGGGCCGCGCGCCGCGGGGCATTCCCCGGCAGTTGCGCCAGCTCGTAACCGCCCAGCGCGCCCGCCACCAGCACCGCCAGCAGAAAACCCGGCCCGCCGGCGACGACCAGCAGCACGATCAGCGGGCCGACCAGCAACGCGGTGCGCACCCGTGCCCGCAGGTTGGCGTCCACAGTCAGTCCGGACGGCCGCGCCGGCGCCGGGGTGGGGCGCAGGCTTGCCTGGCGCTGGCCCGCGCCGCTACAATCGACGCAGGACAGGAGAGCGCATGCGACGTTACTGGTTGCAATTGCTGGGCATCTCGCTCGGCGTCCTGCTCGCCGACCAGGCCAGCAAGGCGCTCGTTCAGGCGCGTCTGCTGCCGGGTCAGAGCCTGGCGCCGCTGCCGACCCTGGCGGCCTGGTTCCGCTTCACCCACAGCCAGAACCGGGGCGCGGCCTTCGGCATACTGCCCGTGGCCGCCGACGTCTTCCTGCTCATCGCCGTGATCTTCGTGATCGTCCTGCTCTGGTACTATCCGCGCCTGGCCGCCGCCGGCCCGCTGACGCGCCTCGCCAGCGGCCTGATCGGCGGCGGCGCGCTGGGCAACGCCGTCGACCGCCTGCAGCACGGCCATGTCATCGATTTCATCCACTACCAGATTCCCGGCGTCATCTCCAACGTTTCCAACCTGGCGGACCACGCCATCGTGCTGGGGGCCCTGCTGCTGCTGCTTGACAGCTGGCTGCCCGCGCGCCGCCGGCAACGGGCCTTCAGGGAAGGTTGAGCGGCTGTGACCATCTCCCATCGACGCCGCTTCGGGTTGCTGCTGGCCACGCTGGTTCTGCTGGCCGCCTGCAGCGACCTCGTGCCCACCGGCACCGACAGCGCCGACCAGGCGACCTCGGCGCAGATGTTCATCCCCACCCTGCAAGGCTACGTCCAGAGCGACGCTTCCAGCATCACCGACGCCATCACGACTCTCGGCGGCAGCGCTTCCCTGCTCAGCGGCAATCCCGGCCTCACGGCCACCATCGCCGTCATCGACGGGCTGATCCAGTGCTACGAGAACGTCGGCGCCATCGCCGCCGCCATCTACACCCGGCCCGTGCTGGATTCCGTGCTGCAGGGGCAGGGCCTCAGCGTGGGCGCGCTGGCCGTCATCAACCAGGAGCGACTGGCCCGCAATTTCCTCGCCTGCGCCCTGCCCGAAAGCGAGCTCTTCTCCGCCCAGGCGGACAGTGTGGAGCCCTGCAGCGGCAGCGGTACGCTGCTGATCGCCAACGAGCACATTCACTATCTCTACGCGGCGACCGACCCGCTGCTCTGCCTCGCCTTCCAGAACCACTTCGACGCGCTGTAGCCGCGGCCGGCGCCGCGCGCTCAGCAGGCGGGGTGGTTGATGTCCCAGCGATCGAAACTGACCTCTTCGTAGTCCGGCGCGGCCATCTGCGCCCGCGCGTCGTACCACAGTTGCGCCCAGGCCCGGGCATCATGCAATTCGCTGGCCGGGTTGGCGCGGCTGCGCGCCACGAAGCCAGGGAATTCGCCGCGCCCCGTCGGCTGGCCGGTCGGGTTGTAGCGCAGGTCAAAACTCAGGCGCAGCGAGTCGCTCAGGTTCGGCAGCGAGGCGTGCTTGGTGTAACGCGTCATGAAGAGCACGTCGCCGCGGCGCATCGGCATCGCCACGGCCGCCTCGCGCTGCAGCGCAGCCTCGACCAGGCGCGGCCCGCCATAGGAGGGGCAATGGATTTGCAGTCCCTCCACGTGACTGTAGGGGATCACCTCAAGGCAGCCGGCCTCGACCGGCGCGTCCCACAGCGGGAACCAGACGGTGAGCATGTCCGTGTCGTCCGCGTCCTCGGTCACCACGCCGTTGTCCTGGTGCCAGGGCGTGATGCCCAGCTGAATCTGCTCGGCTTCGGGGTCCCAGGGCGAGCGGTGCTCGGGCGGTTTCAGGCGGACGTGCTGCACCGGGTTGGAATAGATCTCCGGCCCGATGAACTGCTCGACGGCGTCCAGCAGCCTTTCGTTGCGCATCATGTGGAACACGGCCGGCCCGACCCACAACGGCGTATCCGGCTTCACGCCGCCCTTGGGCAGCGAAAAGTCGAAGTACTGCTTGTGTACGTCCTGGCTCTCCTCGCAGATGCGCAGGAAGCGCTCGTTGAAGTCCAGTTCGCTGTAGCGCTGGCGGATGCGGCCCTGTGCGTAGAGCTCGTCGGCCAGGTTGCCCAGTACACTATGGTACTCGGCGATGATCGGGTCCAGGTCGGCGACCGGGTCCAGCAGGCCTTCCACCAGCAGATAGCCCCTGTCCCTGAAGCTGTCCAGTTGCTCGCGACTTAAGAGACTCATCCCGCTCCCTGCCTTCCACTCGCGCTTCGCCGCGTAACTATAGCGCGAATTGCTGCTTCGGCCAGCACTTCAGGCAGCGAGGGAAGCGTCCAGTAAACCGGATACGGGGACTGAAGGCGGGGAGGCGACACGGTGTGCTCGCGGGCGACGGCGGGCGACATGGTATGTCGCCCGTACAACATTCCAAAATCTCTGTAGGGGCGACTTATCAAGTCGCCCGCCCCGTCGACATGTCCCGCAGGGGTAGCAAAGGCATAAGCCCGAAGCATCCCGCAGGGACGATTTATCAGATCGCCCGTCAGGTGCGGACCGCACATCGCCGGTGACGCGGCGGGCGACATGGTATGTCGCCCGTACAACAATCCGAAAATCCCTGTAGGGGCGACTTGTCAAGTCGCCCGCCCCGTCGTCATGTCCCGCTGGGTTAGCGCGGCCGGAGCGCCCGGGTAGAATGGCGCGGGAGGAGGGGCCATGGTCTATCGACAGTTGTTGCAAAGGGGTGACGGGCGACCGGTCGTCACCGGCGTCATCGGCACGGGGCATTACGCCACGGCGATTATCACCCAGGCGCAGGCCATCCCGGCGCTGGCCGTGCCGATCGTCTGCGACGTGGACGTGGAGGCCGCCTGGCGCGCCTGCATGCTGGCCGGCCTGGCGGAGGAGGACTGTGTCATTTGCGAGAGTCCGGCGGCCGTCAAGGCGGCGCAGGAAGGCGGCAAACGCGTCATCGTGCCGGATGCCTCGCTCTTTCAGGCCCTGCCGCTGGACGTCGTGGTTGAATCGACCGGCGTGCCGGAGGTGGCGGTCAGGCATGCCCTGCTGGCGCTGGAGCAGGGCGCGCATCTGGCGATGGTCAGCAAGGAGCCGGACGCCCTGGTGGGGCCCATGCTGCGCAGGAAATTCAGCGAGGCCGGTCTGGTCTACAGCGCCGTGGATGGCGACCAGCACGGCTTGCTGATCGGCATGGTGGAGTGGGCCCGGACGCTGGGGCTGGACGTGGTCTGCGGCGGCAAGGCGCGCGACGTCGAAATCGTCTTCGATGAGGCCGCAGGTCAGTTGCGTACGCGGCGCAAGTCCCTCGATCTCACGGCGGCGCAGCAGGCGCTATTCGCGCCCGCGCCGGCGACGCAAGCGCGCGACAAACTGGCGAGTCGTATGGAACTGTCCCGGGACCTGTCGCGCTTGATGGGCTACGATCTGGGAGAACTGGTGATTGCGGCCAACGCTACCGGGCTGGCGCCGGACCTGGACACCCTGCACGGGCCCTTGCTGCGCGTCCCGGAGATTCCGGAAGTGCTGGCGCCACAGGAGGATGGCGGCATCCTCGGTCGGCGCGGCGTCATCGACGGCGTGACGGTGTTGCGCGGGCCCCACGAGGCCGGCATGGGCGGCGGCGTCTTCATCGTCGTGGCCTGCGCGAACGACTATTCCCGTTACATTCTGACGACCAAGGGTCTGATCCCCAACGCTCGGGACACGACGGCGCTCATTTTCCGGCCGCATCATTTGTGCGGCGTCGAAACGCCCCTGACCGTGCTGCTGGCCGCCCTGCAGCAGATCCCGACGGGCGCGCTGGACTTCGAGCAGCGCTTCGACGTGCTGGCCGAGGCGACGGTGGACCTGGCTCGTGGCGAGACCGTGGAGGACGATCACAGCCCGAAGCTGCTGGCGCGCATGCGTCCGGCGCAGCCGATCGCGCCTGGCGCTCCGCTTCCCATCCACATGGCCATGGGCAAGACGCTCTTGCGCGACGTCCCGGCGGGCACGATATTGACGACGGACATGGTGCCCGAGCCGCCGGACGCGCCGCTCTGGGCGCTGCGCCGCGAACAGGACGCGTGGATGGCAGAGGGCGCGCTGAATTGACGTTTGCCGGCCCTCACTCCAAATCCTTTCCCGCCCGGTCGCGGGAGCCTTTCCAACCTTCGGAGGGAGCCCTTCCGCAGGGAGAGGGCTTTTCCCGCAGCAGCAACGGCCAGACCCTTTGAAAACGCGCGCGCTGTACATCCTGGGCGAAAGAGGCTACGGGCGCATCTACGGCCCGCAGGGTAAGCAAATGTGAGATGAACATTAAATATGCGACACAGAAGCATGTACCTATAGCTGACTGTTT
>DAOUIB010000099.1:0-8354 GCA_034428275.1 Anaerolineae bacterium | reverse complement strand
GAGGCGCAATTGCGCTCCCTGACGGTCTGGCAGCTGGCGAGCATATGGAACAGCGAGGGCTGAAGGAGAGCGCGATGGACGATCTGCAACGCGAGATCATCCTGGACCATGCCCGCAATCCGCGTTACCCTGGCATACTGGATCCCGCTGACCTCGATCATGAGGAAGACAATCCGCTTTGTGGCGACCGCCTGCGCCTGACATTGCGACTGGATGCAGAGGGACGAATATGCGCCGTCGCCTGGGACGCGGAAGGCTGCGCCATCTGCCAGGCGAGCGCTTCCATGCTGGCAGAACGCATTTTGGGGCAATCGCTGGCCGAGGCGAGGCAAATCACTCGTGAAGAAATGCTGGACATGATTGGCATCCCGCTGGCGCTCAATCGGGTCAAGTGTGGCCTGTTGCCGCTCAAGGCCCTGACCGTCGGGTCCGAAGGGCTGGTGTGATGGTCTGGGTGGACGTGGCCGCAATGGATGAACTGGCGCCGGGCGAGCGGATCGTGTTCGAGGTCGCCCACCACGTCATCGCGCTTTTCAACGTGGAAGGCGAACATTACGCCGTGGCCGACGTCTGCACTCATGACGACGGGCCACTGGCGGACGGCCGTTTGCTGGGCTGTGAAATCGAATGCCCGCGGCACTACGCCCGCTTTGACCTGCGCGATGGTTCGGTGACCATGCCTCCGGCCGTCCGACCGCTCAAGATCTATCCCGTCCGCACGAAAAACGGAAACGTGCAGATTGGCCTGGACGATGTCGACTAATCTGGCGGCCTGGCTGCGCGAGCGCCCCATGGTTTACGGACACCGCGGCTTCAGCGCCGCCGCGCCCATGAATACCCTGGCGGCCTTCGAAAAAGCTGCGGACCTGGGCGCGGATGGCATTGAACTGGACGTACAGCTTTCAGGCGACGGTTATGCCGTCGTCATCCATGACTTTACGGTCGACGCCACTACCGACGGCAGCGGCACCGTCTCCGAAATGAGTTTGTCGCAACTGAAGGCGCTGGACGCCGGCTCCTGGTTCGATGCGGCCTGGCGGGGTACGCAAATCCCCACGCTGGCGGAAGTTTTTGAGGCAGTGGGACGGCGCCTGCTGGTCAATGTGGAAATCAAAACACTGCCGCCTCAGGATGATGGCATTGAGCAGGTCGTTGCCGACGAGATTATCAGGGCAGGGATGGAGGGTCGCGTCCTTGTGTCGTCCTTCAACCCCCTGGCATTGCAGCGCTTTCGCGCCATTCTGCCGCATGTTCCGCTCGCCCGGCTGACCTTTAAGGGAATGCCGGCCGAACTGTCGGAGATGTGGCAGTCCGTCCCCTGTGAGGTGTTGCACCCGGGGCAGGACGAAATCGACGAGGCCTTCATGCACGCGGCCCGGGCCGGCGGCTACCTGGTCAATACCTGGACGGTCAACGATGAGGCGCGGGCGCTGCAGCTGGAGTCCCTGGGCGTCGATGGCATCGTCAGCGATCATCCGGACCGGATGCTGGACTGCCTGGGTCAGTGACTGCGCCTGACTGCGGCTGGAAATCGCCGGCTGGCGTGGTAAACTGCGCGCGCACGGTGGGTGTAGCTCAAAGGTAGAGCATCGGATTGTGGTTCCGTGTGTTGTGGGTTCGAGCCCCATCACCCACCCAGACCTTCTTCAGCGACACCCTCTAGCGCTCTCGCGAAGCCTGGATACCTGATCGTTGCCGCCGCTGCAGGCGACGCCACCCGGGATGACCGGGAATCAGGCTGTCAGCATTTGCCCTCGGCCCGGGTGCCGTCCGCGCTGCCAGAGTTGGACGCTCGCGGGGCTCGCGGGGCGGGGCGGGGCGGGTGGCGGGCTTCGGCTCCGGTTGATAAATCACGGGTTCCGGCCGCTCCAGGCCAAAGACCTCCCAGATGCTGAGTTCCATTTGCCCCGGTCGCGGCGGCCGGGGGCGCGGCGTTTCAAGGTCTTCAAGAAATGTCGCCGGTTCAGCCTCCACGGGTTGGCGAGGCAAGGGGCTGTTTTCGCTGGCCGCGACGTAGGCCGGATTGGGCCGCGTATCTTCTTCCCGCAGCGGCGGTTCCTCAACAGGCAGGAAGGACAGGGGTTCGGGCTCTGTGCGCGCCCGGGAGGGATGCCGCGGCCGGTAATTGACACGCGCGTCATAGGAAATGACGTCGCGCATCAATGAGCGCGCCTCGTAGAGTGCGCCATCGCCGACGCTGCGTTGGACGGTGGTCTGCAGGGCCAGCAAACTTTCCTCCATGTATTTGCGATGTTTGCGCTTCATGCCCAGGGCATTGCGCATGCCTCCCAGGCGGCCCCTGGGTTCGTAACTGAAGGTCCATTGCACAGTCGTGCCTTCCGCGATTTCCTGCAGGCGAAGGCGACCATGCGCGCTGCCGTCGAGGAAGCGGTATTCGTATCCCAGACCGTCGTACCAGGCAGTGATTTCCAGTTCGGATTCCCTTCCTGACAGGTCGCGGTAGCGCCAGCGGGCGCCCTTGCCGCTGCGCTGTTTGGAGAGGAAAACCACGCTTTGGCAATCGCTTTGCCAGGAGGGGTTTTGGTTCAGGTCGCTGAGAAATGACCAGACCGCCTCAGGGGCGGCGGCAATGAGTACGCTTTGATCAAGTTGGTTCATGCTACCAGTATAGCGTCTCCCGTTGCCGGTTCAATGCGATGGTCTGTGCTACACTGCGCGTTCCCGACAGGAAATCCCTGGAGCAGGCCCGTGCCTGGGCCCGTCCTGACATTTGGATTTATTCTGGCAACCCTGCACGCTGCGGTCTTCCACATCATCGTCGGCGGCGACGTGCGGCGTCTGGCCCTGTTCATGCTGGCGGCCTGGTCAGGGTTTGCCCTGGGCCAAATGATGGCGATTTCGCTGGACCTGAACGTCCTGCTGATCGGTGAAATTCACCTGGGACCGGCCAGCCTGTGCGCCCTCGTTGCCCTGGTGCTGGCCCACCTGCTAAGCGCCAACCAGGGTCGCCCACGCTGACCCTTCGGGCTCAGTGCGCACCAGCGCTGCTGCAAGGCCGTCCGCGATATCCGTGGCAAGCAGGCTGCGACTCGTCCCCGCCCGTTGCGCCGCAAGCGTGCCGGCGAGGCCCTGCAGGTAACTGCCGGCGATCGCCGCCGATCGCGGCGGGCAACCCTGGGCCAGCAGCCCGCCGATGGCGCCTGCCAGCACGTCGCCGCTACCGGCACGGGCCAGGGCGTCACTGCAAAAGGGCATTACCGTGACGGCCGCTTCGGGCGCGGCGATGAGCGTGTAGGCGCCCTTAAACACCAGGTTGACATTCCAGTGTTCCGCCAGCTTGGGGGCCAGGCGCCAGCGGTCCCGCTGCACCTGGTCGAGCGGCAGCCGCGCCAGCCGCGCCACCTCACCTGGATGGGGCGTCACGATGGTGCCGGGCGGCAGGATTCGGGGCCAGTCCTTCCGGCTGGCGAGCAGGTTGAGGGCGTCGGCATCGAGCAGCAGTGGCGGCAACTCCAGTGTCAGCAGCCGCTCCAGCATGTCGCACGTTCGGTCCGATACGCCCCAGCCCGGCCCCAGCACCAGCGCCGTGTATCCTGACATGGCGTCGCGCAGGGCAGCGAATGAGTCCGGTAGCCAGGTGACGCCCGGTTGTTGCGCGGCCAGCGCATCGATCACGGCCCCGGGCGCGCTGACGGTGACCAGGCCCGCGCCCACGCGTTGGGCGGCCAGGGCGCTCAGGCCAGGCGCGCCGCGGTAGTTATCACTGCCGCCGATGATGAGCAGTTTGCCGAAACTGCCCTTGTGCGCATCGCGCGGGCGTGCGGGCAACAGGGAGCGAAGCAGCCGCGGGTCCGCCAGCACACTTGTGTCCAGGTGCAAGGCGGGAAAGTCTTCGGCGACGCCGGCGTTGCTGTACGACAGGCGGCCGCAGAAGAGCGCGCCCGGCGGACGCAGCAGCCCCGGTTTGGCGGCAATAAAGGTCAGGGTCTCGTCCGCGGGCAGCGACTGCCCTGCGATTTCCCCGCTGTCGCAATCAAGGCCGCTGGGGCAGTCCACGGCGAGGACCAGCGGAGCAGCCTGCGGGTCGCGTGGCGGTGGCATCGCCGGCATTCGTGGAGAATCCTGTTGCCGGCGTCGGCGTGACGCAATGACCCCGCGCGCAGCGTCCAGCAGACCGGCCACTTCATTCCGCAGGGGCAGGCGCAAGCCGATTCCCAGCAGGGCATCGACGACGAGATCGGCATCCGCGCAAAGCGCCCGCAGCGCGTCCCGTTGCGGGTCCTCCGTGGCGTGCAGAATGGAGGCGCCCGCGTCGCCGGCGGAAGAGAGCAGGGGATCACCGTCGCGTCTCCGCAGCAAATAACAAGTGACTCGCATGCCGCCGTTCCCGGCCAGAGTCCGCGCCGCCACGAGCCCGTCCCCCCCGTTGTTGCCGCTGCCAATCAGCAGCAGAACATGAGCGTCCTGCGTTTCGGACAGGAGCGCCCTGGCGCGCCCGGCAAGCGCCTGCCCGGCATTTTCCATCATTTGCGCGTAGCTCAGACCGGAGGCATCGGCGGCGGCTTCGATGCGTCGCATTTGGGCGACGCCTGCGATTCGTATCATGGTCTGCTTGCGAATGCCGTCAACGAACGGGGCCGTTCGAATGCGATTGTCAGGACTGGCGTTCAACGGTGGCGCGAGCGAGATCTGCCAGTTCGTCGCGCGCGGCCGACGGGGGTAAAACGTCCAGTTCGCGGATGGCCAAATCAACCAGCGATTTCGCCTGCGTACGGGCCTCTTCCAGTGTATCGCCTTCCAGCAGGCGCTGGCGAAGTTCGGCGAGCGGGTCCTGGTTTGACGAGTGATGGCCCGAGCGGTTGTTTGTGGCGTTGGCTTCCGCCGCTGCGACCCCCTTGCCCTGGGCGAGGTCGAGACCTGCCGTCTTGCCCAGCTGGTCCTCGTCGGCGGTGAGATCGAGGATGTCATCGGTGATCTGAAAGGCAAGGCCGATGTTGAAGCCGAAGCGCGCCAGGGCTTCGACCTGTTCGCCCCCTGCCTCCGCCAGTTCAGCGCCCAGGCGGGCGCTTGCGCCGAACAACGCGGCGGTCTTGCGCCCGATGACCTGCATATAGGACTTGCGCGTGAAATCTCCGTTGCGCACAGCCGCGGCCTGCAGGGTCTCTCCCTCAACCAGAGCCGTGGTCGCGTCCGACAAAATGATGTTCAAGTCCTCATAGGGCGCCATCAGGGAGTATACGCAGGTAAAGAGAAAGTCTCCGGTGAGCAGGGCAAAGGTCCGACCCCAAATGGAATTGACCGAAGGGCGGCCGCGTCGCATGACGCCATGATCATTGATATCGTCATGCACGACGCTGGCAGTGTGGACCAGCTCCACTGCCGCCGCCACCGGAATCACACGCGCCAGGTCTCCGCCGCCTGTCGCTTCCCAGGAGAGCAGCAGCAAACGAGGTCGAATGCGTTTGCCGCCGGCCTGCAGAATGTGGCTGCTCGCATCGCGCAAGACGCTGACATCGCTGTTGATCGCCCGAAACATCGCCTGTTCGACGGCTTCCAGGCCCTGCGCTGTGTTGATCCTCATGTCTTGTTCGTCCGATGTCACAGACCAGTGCCCACTATTGCACTCTGCCGCAGCAAAAAGAGATTTCGCTCCGATGTTGAGTCAGGTCTCCGACCCTTCGCCAGGAGGCGCATCCAGGGCATTGCGAAACACGTCCAGCCTGCGATCTACCTCACTGGAAACACAGCCGGTGTAGGCCTCGGCGACGGGAATCTCTTCTTCCCGACACCAGGCACGCAATTTCAACTCTCGCCGCAAACCCAGCAGGGAGCTGTTGATGGCCAACTCAAGGCGCAGGTCCGGGTTGGCGTTGGCGTTGAGAATGTCCGGCACCTCACATCGCTCACAGTCCGCCGCCTTCCAGGCCTGGGACGCAGGATTGTCGAGGACCAGGCGACACTGCTGGACATTTCGTCCGCGGTGAAAGTCCTGAAAATAGTGGCGGCATTCCTTGCCGGCCGGTGTGCGCATGCCTGTCTCCGCCCCCTTACAAACAGTATGACCCGATATTGAGGCGCGCGCCAGTCATTTCCCGACGGACAGCCAGCGTCGGGCTTCCTGCGGCAGGGTGGCGAGCGGCGCCGTGACCCTGGTGCAATCCGGCAGATCGTTGAGAAAGTGCTGGCCGTAGCGTTTGCTGAGAACGCGGCGATCGAAGACGGCGACGATGCCCCTGTCTTCATGACTTCGAATCAGGCGGCCGAAACCTTGCCGAAAGCGCAGGATGGCGTCCGGGACGGCATAGTCGCTGAAGGGATCGGCGAAGGTCTCGGAACGGGCGGCGAAGATCGGGTCCGAGGGCACGGAGAAGGGCAGCCGCAGGATGGCGAGGGCGCGCAGGTCGTCGCCAGGAATGTCAACGCCTTCCCAAAAACTGCGCGTGCCAAGCAGCACGGCCTTCTCTCTTTCGCGGAAGGCCTGAAGCAAGGCGCTGCGGCTGCTGCCTCCGCTTTGGGAAAGCACCTCTATTCCGCCCAAAGCCAGGCGCGGCGTGATCTCCTGCGCGGTTTGACGGAGCTGGCTGTAACTGGTGAAGAGCGCCAGCAGACCCCCGTCGAGCGCCGCTGCCAGTTCCACGAGGCCCCGCTCGACCGCCGCCTGATAGCGCTCCCTTTGCGCCGGTTCCGGTATGTCCGAGGGGACAAAGAGCAGGGTGGAGGCGCGGTAATCAAAGGGAGAACCAACCTCGACGGCCCGGAGGTTGTTGCCGTTGAGCCTTTCGCGCAGGTAATCGAAATTTCCGGCGCTGCGCAGGGTGGCGCTGGTCAACACGATGGTCTCCAGAGATTCCCAGAGGTGTTCTTCCACCAGCGGCCCCACGTGCAGCGGCGTTGCGTGCATGGTGACCGATTTGCCGCGATCTGCCGCGATTTCCAGCCAGTAAACCCTGTTTTCCTCCGGCCTTTCTACAAACGACTCCAGTTGCTGGCGCGTCATCACGAACCAGCTGCTGATGTTTTCGATCGTATTCAGGCTGTCGAGCAGGTCGCCATCGGCGCCCGTTGCCACAGGTCCCAGTTGCCCGGTCAATCGACGCAGTGCGTCGCCAATGCCGAAGAAAAAGCCGGACAGGGCCTCGTACTGTTCGACCACCGGCTCAAAACTGTTGTGCTCGCGCAATTGAGGCACAACCCGCAGGCGCGTTGTGTAGCTGCTGCGGGCGGGGCCGACGTCGTCCGCGAATCTTCGGCAGGCAGCGAAGAGCCTGCCAGCATGCTGCAGCAACAGCGAGGCGGCCTCGCCAATGGTGTCGATGACCTCTCTCAGGCGCTGCCCGACAGCTGGCGCGACATGTCCCTGCGAGGCGCGCAACAATTCCCCCAACGCGCCGCTGTTGGCGGAGCCCAGTTCGGCCAGCTGGAGGCGCAGCGTGCGTTCATCGAGTTGAAAGGCAAAGGCCTCCGAGACTGCCTCCTCCAGGTGCTGGGCCTCGTCCAGAATCAGGGAAGTGTAGGGCGGCAGAACGTGATGATCGCTGGCGGCATCCGCCAGCAACAGGGCATGATTGACGACCACAAGGTGGGCGCTTTCGGCGGCCTTGCGCGCCTTGAAGAAGGGGCAACTGCCCTTCATTTCACTGCGGCAGCGGTCAAGACTGCAGAGGAGGTCTTCGGCGCTAAGGCGCGACCAGACATGGCGCTCTCCCGGCCCGCGCAGCGAAATGTCACTTCTGTCGCCACTTTCATTTTCAGGCAGCCACACGAGCACCTTGCACAGCAGCCGTAGTTCGTCCACGTTCACCGGCTTGCGGCGACGCAGCGCAGACAAGCGGCGCGGGCAAAGGTAGTTGCCGCGTCCCTTAAGCAATGCCGAGTGCAGCGGCTCCGACAAGGCCTCCTGCAAAAGAGGAAGGTCCTTGTTCAGCAATTGCTCCTGCAGGTTGATCGTATTGGTCGAAATGATCACGCGCCGCGAGTTCACCTGGGACCAACGGGCGGCGGGCAAGAGATAGGCCAGCGACTTGCCGACGCCCGTGCCGGCCTCGATCATAAGGTGCTCCCCCTGGTTGAAGGCGCGGGTGACTTCCTGCGCCATTGCAATTTGCTGGGGCCGCTCGCCAAATCCCATTAGCCGCCTGGCTAGCGCTCCGCCGTCGCACAGCGCCCGCCGGATCTCTTCGCCGTCCAGGGGCACTGGCGCTTCCTCCCGGGGCGGCAGGGGCGCGCTTTCCTGAAGGGGAGGGAAGAGCGTACTGCCATGGGCCACCCGGGTTGCCCCGGGCGATGACAGCAGGCCCTGGGCCTCCAGGGCCGCCCGGAAAACCGGTTCCGCACTCCAGCCCAGCCCGCCGGCCGCGCTGACAATTTCATTGAGTGTGGCGACCGGCAGTTGC
>DAOUIB010000098.1:0-3542 GCA_034428275.1 Anaerolineae bacterium | reverse complement strand
GGCCTCGATGACGAACTGGGCCTTCAGCGCCTCCAGGCCCGAGCCGTCGATCTCCTCCGGAGCAACGCCCTCAATGTTCTGCTGGACCCAGCGGCCGATGCGCGATTTGAAGGTCTCACCAAAGTGCTTCATTCCGCCGACGTAGTTGTAGACTTCCGTTTCTATCGACATGCGCGGGTAGAAGGTCAGTTGCTCGCAGGCGTTGGTGAGGGTGAAGCGCCCCTTCATGCCGACGACGTCCAGCGCCTCCAGGCCGTAGCTGCCGCGGCCCCAGTCGCCGTCGTAACTGCCGCGCAGGGAGCCGATCATGCCGTTGCAGAACAACATGTTGACCTGCGCGTTGGACCAGATGGCGCGGCCGGTCCCTTTCTTCATGAAGGCCTGCACCTTGTCCACGTCGCCGGCGAAGTAGCGAATCACGTCGATGGAATGCGGGTGCAGGGCGCGCATGTGGAACCAGGGCGAGCTCTCCTTCGGGTTGTTGATCCACATGGACATGTTGATCATGTTCAGGTCGCCGAGACGGCCGTCCTCAACCCAGCCCTTCGCCATCTCCGCCGCCGGCGTGAAGCGGTGGTTCAGGTTGACGCCGTAGCGCAGACCCTTTTCGCGCGCCAGCGCCACCATCTCCTTCGCCTTGTCGATTTCGTTGGAGATGGGCTTCTCGCCCAGCACCGGCAGGCCGGCCTCCAGCAGTTCCATCGTCGGCTCGTAATGGTCGCCGCCGTTCTCAACGCCCGCCGTGGTCATGCTGGCCGCGTCGATCTCCAGTCCGGCGGCCAGCATCTCCTGCACGGAATAGAATCCCTGGCAGCCGAAGCGCTCGGCCGCCTGGTCGGACCTCTCACGAATGATGTCGCAGACGGCCACGACCTCGGCGTCGTCGCGCGCGCTGTAGACTCCCGCGTGCTGGTTGCCGATTCCCCCCATCCCGACGACTGCTACTTTCAGTGTCATGCGTCCGCCTCTCCCTTTTTTGCGCTTTCTTCCAAAGCCTTGCGGGCCTCGGCCTGCAAACGCCGACCTTCATTGATGTCGCCGATGTAAAGCGTATCGTAGGCCTGCTGCGAGCTCGTAAAGGCGCCCACGCCCTCCTTGCCGTGCCAGTCCCCCTGGGTCAGCATGGGGTTGGTCAGGCCGGTCTCCGCCTCGCGTTTTGCGATCCAGCTCTCCATGCGCCGGCGCAGATCGGCCACGATCTCCGGCTCCTGCTCCGCCAGGTTGACGTTTTCATCCGGGTCCTCGACCAGGTTGTAAAGCTCGACCGGCGGCTTGAAATGAAAGTCCGGCTCGAGCGCCACCATCAGCTTCCAGCCCGGCGTGCGCCAGCCGTGCTTGCGCATCCAGGTGCATTCACTGATGTAAAACTCGCTCTCCAGCGACGTCCTGTCGCCATCGACGAGCGGCATCAGACTGTTGCCGTCAAAGCGCTGGTCGGACGGCCAGTTCAACTCGCCCGGGTCGATTCCGGCCAGGTCCATGATGGTCGGCACGAGGTCCTTGTGCTGGTTGTAGCCGCCGGGGCGCGTGCCGGCCGGCACCCGGCCCGGATAGCGGATCAGCAGCGGCACGTGCAGCACGTTGTCGTAGATGCCGTGATGATCGAACCAGCATTCGTGATCGTAAAGCGTCTCGCCGTGGTCGCCGTTGATGATGACGATGGTCTCGTCATAGATGCCATGGGCTTCCAGCGCGTTGAAAATCGTGGCGATGGCCGCGTCCATGTAGGCGATGGCGCCGTCGTACTGCGCGATGACGAAGTCCTTGTCGCTGATACCCACCGGCATCCAGCTCTTGAAGAAGGAGGCGAAGGGCTTGAAGGCCAGCACCGGGTCCATCGAGCGGTTGTCCGGATCGCACTCGTCGCCGTGGTAAAACATGCGCTGGTAAGGTTCCGGCGGCAGGTAGGGCGCGTGCGGGTCCATGTGGCGCAGGAAGAGGAAGAAGGGCTGGTCGCCGGCCACCAGGCGGTTGAGTTCCGGGATGGCCACCTCGTTCAGGCTCTGCGCCTTGGTGCAAGGGCCTTCCTCGCGCGTGCCCCAGGCCTTGTAATCGATATACTTGTCGAAGCCGCGGCCCGACGGGTTGCCGCTGAAGCCGACGCAGGTCGTGGTGTAGCCGAGGTCGCGCAAATGCTCGGCGACGGTCTTCGCTTCCGGCCGCATCGGCCCCTTGTGACGCAGGGCCACCACCTGGGTGCCGAAGCAGTCCATGCCGGTCAGCATGGAAGCGTAGGCGCAGGTGGTCGGAATGTGGGCGCTGTAGGTGTTTTCGAAGAGCGCGCCCTCGCTGGCAAAGCGGTCAAGATGCGGCGTCGTCAGCAGCGGATAGCCGTAACAGCTCATGTGGTCGGCGCGAATCGAATCGATCCCCATCAGGATAATGTTGGGACGGTCACTCATGAATCCCCCCGCGAAAGCAGACTGGCATGGCCGCGCCGTCAATGGCTGCCGACGGCGCCGGCGCCGGTCAGAATAGCGTCATTTGTGGACAATGCAACCGAATGGAGTAAGCGATGTCGCAACTGTCCGGCAAGACCGCCCTCGTCAGCGGCGGCGCCCGTGGCATCGGCCTGGCGATCGCCGGCGCGCTGCACGAGGCCGGCGCCACCGTGATCCTCGCCGATATCGATCAGGTCGAGGCCGCGAAAGCCGCTGAAAGACTGGGCCGGAACGCCCTGGCCCTGCCGCTGGACGTCACTGACGTAGACCGTTGCCGCTCTGTCGTCGACGACGCCGTCGCGCAGGCCGGACAGCTGGACATCCTCGTCAACAACGCCGGCATCGCGCCCATCCACCCCATCGACGAGGTCGACCAGGCCCTCTTCGACCGCATCGTCGCCATCAACCTGCGCGGGGTCTTCTTTCTCTCCCAGGCCGCCGCGCAGCACATGCGCGCCAGACAGTGCGGGCGCATCATCAACATCAGCTCGATCGGCGGCAGGACCGGCGGCAAGGCGCATCTCCCGGTCTACGTGGCCACCAAGGCCGGCGTCTTCGCCCTGACCAAGACCTTCGCCAGCTACCTGGCGCCGCACGGCACCGTAAACTGCATCGCGCCCGGCCCCACCGTGAGCGCGCTCACCGACGCCTGGGACGACCCGCAGCTGATGGAGCAACTGCGCGGGGAAATCCCGCTGGGGCGCCTGGGCGTTCCGGCGGACTATGGCGGCGTGGCCGTTTTTCTCGCCTCGGCGGCGGCCGATTTCATCACCGGCGCCACCATCGACGTCAACGGCGGCATGCGCATGGACTAGGCCCGGTTTCAGTCCAGGTCCTGCGGCGTAAAGGGCAGCGGCAGTTCGATCAACTCCAGCGTGATGCCGTCCGGGTCCAGCAGATAGCAGGTCAGGCCGCCGCTGTGCCGCCCGTGCGTAATGGGCACCGGCGCTTCCGAGCGAAACTGCACGCCCGCCGCCTTCAGCCGCGCAAACTCGGCCTCCAGGTCATCGACCTGCAGCGCCAGATGCGCCGCGCCAGGCCGGTTGGTGGCCGCATTCAGCGGCTCGCCGCGCGGGTTGACGTATTCAATCAGTTCCAGCA
>DAOUIB010000097.1:0-6908 GCA_034428275.1 Anaerolineae bacterium | reverse complement strand
ATAGCGCGACTGCCAATCTGATAGCAAATGACAGCGCGTGGCTGTTACAGTCGCTGCAATGAATGAAAACCCTTCGTCACGCCTGCCGGGGCTGCATCGGCTCGCGGCCGCTGAGCGCCTGGAACGCGTGGCCGAAACTGCCGGGCTCTCCGCGGAGGAATCTGAACTGCTGGCAGCGGGAGGCGGTCTCGACCCGCTGCTGGCCGGGCAGATGATCGAGAATTGCGTCGGCGTCTACGGCCTGCCGCTGGGCGTCGCCCCGAACTTCATCATCAATGGTCGCGAGTTGCTGGTGCCCCTGGCCATCGAGGAGCCTTCCGTCCTGGCCGCCCTAGGCAACGCCGGGCGCATCTTTCGCGCCGGCGGCGGATTCAGCGCCGACAGCGACGATCCGGTGATGACCGGACAGGTCCAGCTGCTGGACGTCGCCGACATTGAGGCCGCCAGGTCGGCCATTGAACGGGCCAGAGGGGAGATTCTCGCCCAGGCCGATGCGCTGGCCGGCAGCATCGTGGCCCGTGGCGGCGGCGCGCAGGACTTGCGTCTGCGCGCTTTCCCGCAGAGTCCGGTCGGCCCCATGCTGGTCCTGCATATCGACGTCGACTGCCGCGACGCCATGGGCGCCAATCTGGTCAACAGCGTCTGCGAGGGTCTGGCGCCGCTGCTGGAATCGCTTTCCGGCGGCCGCGCCAATTTGCGGATACTCAGCAATTTCAGCGACCGGCGCCGGGCGCGGGCCTCTTGCGCTCTGCCCGCCGCTGAACTGGAAGGCAGCGAGCAGGACGGCCCGAACATCGCCCAGCGTATCGTGGAGGCCTCCGCCCTGGCGGAGATCGACCCCTGGCGGGCGGCGACCCACAACAAGGGCATCATGAACGGCATCGACGGTGTCGCCATCGCCACCGGCAATGACTGGCGCGCCATTGAGGCCGGCGCCCACGCCTGGGCCGCCCGCGATGGCGGCTATCGCAGTCTGTCGCGCTGGCGGCTGGACGAAGATGAGGTCCTGCGGGGCTCGATCGAGTTGCCGCTGGCGGTCGGCACCGTGGGCGGGGCCACCCGCGCCCATCCCCTGGCCGCCCTGTGCCTGAAGATTCTGGGTGTCTCCTCCGCCCGGGAGCTGGCCGAAATCATGGCCGCCGTCGGCCTGGCGCAGAACTTCGCCGCCCTGCGCGCCCTGGCGACGGAAGGCATTCAGCGCGGCCACATGAACCTGCACGCGCGCCAGCTGGCGCTGGCCGCCGGCGCTCCGCCGGAACGCGTGGGCGAAATTGCCGGGGCGTTGGTGGCCAGCGGCGACATTCGCCTGGGCAGGGCGCAGGACCTGGTGGCTGGCCTGCAGGGTGAAGATTCCAGATGAGCGAAGGGAACCGCATGCCTGTTTCTGACAGCGGAAGGTTAAATGGAATGACGGAAATGGCTCCACTGAGCCAGGTGGGTATCGTCGGCTACGGCGCCTACGTGCCGCGTTACCGCCTGCCCGGCAGCGAGATCGCGCGCATCTGGACACAGGGCAGGGGCGGCAGCCCGGTGCGCGAAAAGGCCGTCGCCGGCCTTGACGAAGACGTTATCACCATGTCCATCGAGGCGGCCCGCAACGCCATCGCCCGCGCCAACATCCAGCCGGTCGACATTTGCGCCGTCTGGGTGGGCAGCGAAAGCCATCCCTACGCCGTCAAGCCGAGCAGCACCGTCGTCGCCGAGAGCCTGGGCGCGACGCCGGCGGTGTTGGCCGCCGACCTCGAATTCGCCTGCAAGGCCGGCACCGAAGCCGTGCAGGCCTCCATCGGCATCATCGGCAGCGGCATGGGCCGATACACCCTGGCCATTGGCATGGACACGGCCCAGGGCCGGCCCGGCGATGAGCTCGAATACACAGCGGCCTCCGGTGGAGCGGCCTTCCTGCTCGGCCCGGCGGAGATGTCCTGCGCCCGTTTCCTGGGCAGCACCAGCTTCGTCACCGATACGCCCGACTTCTGGCGCCGCGAAGGCCAACCCTATCCCAGCCACGGGGACCGCTTCACCGGCGAACCGGCCTATTTCCACCACAGCATCAACGCCGGCCGCGTACTCATGGAGCGTATGGGGACCCAGGCCGGCGACTACGCCTGGGCGGTCTTTCACCAACCCAACGTCAAGTTTCCTCAGCGCGCCGCCCGCAGCCTGGGCTTCAGTCCGGACCAGGTCAGCGTCGGACTGTTGGCCGGGGACGTCGGCAACACCTATTCCGGCTCCTGCATGCTGGGACTGACCGCCATCCTGGACGTCGCCGGGCCCGGTGACCGTATCCTTATGGTCAGCTACGGCAGCGGCGCCGGTTCGGACGCCTTCGATCTGGAAGTCACGGAGCGTCTGGCTGGGATGCGCCAAAGGGCGCCCGCCACCTGCGACTACATCGCCCGGCGCAGCGAGATCGATTACGCGACCTACACGCGCCTCCGCGGCAAGCTGAGGAACTGAAGATGGACACACTGAAGCTGGGCATCATCAGTTTCGCCCACGGGCACGTTCGCGTCTACGCTGACGTCATGCGCGACTTCGAAGATGCGCAGATCGTCGCCGCCTGGGACGACGATGAAGCCCGCTGTCGGCAGTATTGCCAGGAATTCGGCATCGACTTCGTGCCCGGACTGGAAAGTCTGCTGGCGCGGCAGGACCTGGATGCAGTCTTCATCGCCAGCCCCACCAACCGGCATGCCGATCATTGCCTCGCCGCCGCCCGCGCCGGGAAGCACATCCTGTTACAAAAGCCGATGGCCCTCAGCCTGGACGACTGCGACGCCATCACTGAGGCCGTGGCGGACGCCGGCGTGAAATTCAGCCTCTGTTACCAGATGCGCGCCGATCCGGTCAATCAACACATGAAGACGCTGCTGGACGAGGGCGCCATCGGCAAAGTGGCCGTCCTGCGGCGCCGACACGCCATCCCCCTCCTGCTCAACCCGGACTTCGCCCGGCCCGACAACTGGCACATCGACCCCGTGCAAAACATGGGCATGTTCATGGACGACGCCTCCCATGCCGCCGACTTTCTCTACTGGATGCTGGGCGCGCCGGTCAGCGTCATGGCCGAGATTGACAACCTGGTCACGGAGGTCGCGCCGGACGACAACGGCGTCGCCATCTACCGCTTTGCCGGGGGCGAAATCGGCATCCTGTTCAACAGCTCCACGACCCTCGCGGCGGAAAACACCACCGAAATCTATGGCGACGCGGGCAGCATCATCCAGAACCACGGCGACGTCCCCTCGGCCAACCTCCCCCGCCTGCCCGGCGCGACCGCCCTGAAGGTCTGGCGGCAGGCCACCGGGACCTGGGAGCTCCCGGAGTTTCCGCTGCGGCCCCACGGGGAACGCATTCGTGACGTGGCGCGACCGCTCGTCGACTTCCTGCATGGACGCCGCGGCCCCCTGGCGACGGCCGCCGATGGCCGCGTCTGCATCGAGATGATCCTGGGCGCCTACGAATCGGCGCGGACCGGGCGCCGCGTGCGGCTTGGCGCAGCGCAGCCATAGTCCAGGACCTGCACCAGGGGCATTTGCCAGTCATTGTCAGCAATTGACAGCGATTCGGCGCCGAATCGCCGAGTCTTGACAGCATTCGACAGCGTTTCAGCCATGCCTGAAAGGTAATGACAGTCACTTTCCTGCAGGATAGGGGCAGATCGGCGGGAAACGAAACGGAATGGAATCCATGCAAATTGCGGGCAACTGGCGGCTCAGGGAACAGCGTTATCGACTGCAGGGTTTTCGCCAGCGCGATGGCAAGACGGGCCTGCAACGTCGCCGGCAGATCGCGAATCCCTCTCACGATACGATACCGGCACCCGAGCCGCAACACGGGTTGCTGGCCGCCAAATGATCCCCGGTCCCGCGCCGGATGCGGAGCAGGTTCGCTTTGCCGGCACCGGCGAGATCTACAGTTTCACAACGCTGACCAGTCCGCCCGTCGGTTTCGAGGACCAGTCCCCATACACGCTGGCGCTCGTTCGCCTCGATGAGGGCCCCCTCGTGACTGCGCAATTGACAGACCTTGTCGAAGCACCCTGTATCGGCGACCGGGTCGAAATGGTGACGCGGCGCCTTTACAGCGACGGCGAGAGCGGCGCGATCATCTACGGCTACAAGTTCCGCCCCCTGCTGCAAAACCTTTGAGTTGACGAGCAAAAACGGGCGACCCCCTCAGACAGGGTCGCCCGCCGCTTCCCGGTTACCTGTGTCGCGTCAGGCCACTGGCGCAGAAGTCAGCATGGGCGCGATCACCAGCGACACGATCGCCAGCAACTTGAGCAAAATGTTAAGTGACGGTCCCGAAGTGTCCTTGAAGGGGTCGCCGACCGTGTCGCCGACCACAGCCGCCTTGTGCGCGTCCGAACCCTTGCCGCCCAGGTGACCAGCCTCAATGAATTTCTTGGCGTTGTCCCAGGCGCCGCCGGCGTTGGCCATCATCACCGCCAGCATAAAGGCCGATGCCAGCGAACCGACCAGCACCCCCACCAGGGTCTCGCGTCCCACGAACTGCCCCAGCGCGTTGTCCTGCCCCAGGGCCGTGAGCAGCGCGATCAACACCGGCACGGCCACGGCGACGATCCCCGGCAGCATCATTTGACGGATGGCGTTGTCGGTGCTGATGGCGACGCAACGCTCGTAGTCCGGCTCGCCGCTCCCCTCCATAATGCCGGGAATCTCGCGGAACTGGCGTCGTACTTCCTCGACGATGGACTGCGCCGCGTCCCCGACCGCCCGCATGGTCAGGGCGCTGAAGATATAGGGCAACATGGCGCCGATGAACACGCCGGTGATGAGGCGGGCGTCAAGAATCACGGCGGCCAGCGTGGTCGACGCCTCCGAGCCTCCCAGCGCGGTGATGAAAGCCGTGGTTAGCGCCAGGGCGGTCATGGCGGCGCTGCCGATGGCGAAGCCCTTTCCGGTGGCCGCCGTCGTGTTGCCCAGGCTGTCCAGCGCGTCGGTGCGGTCGCGCACGCTGTCGTCCAGCTCGGCCATCTCGGCGATGCCGCCGGCATTGTCCGCCACAGGGCCGTAGGCATCGGTCGCCAGCGTGATGCCCAGGGTACTGAGCATGCCGACCGCCGCCACCGCCACGCCATAGAGTCCGGTCGCCGCCGTGGCAACCAGGGTGACGATGACGACGACGATCACCGGCGCCAGGGTGCTGAGCATGCCCAGGGCCAGGCCCCTAATGACGACGATTCCGGCGCCGCCGCTGGCGCTGTCGGAAAGGCCGCGCGTCGGGCCGTAACTGGTGGCTGTGAAATATTCGGTGAAGTAGCCGATGAGCACGCCACCGATGAGACCCGCCAGGGTGGCGGCGATCACGCCGTTCCCCAGGCCCAGACCCATGCCGATGAGGACAATCGCCAGACCCACCAGGGCGCTTGCCGAATAGATGCCGCGGCGCAAACTGCCCAGCAGCATTTCCTGTGTGGCGCCTTCCTGGGTGCGGACGAGGAAGGTGCAAATCATGCCGACGATCAGACCGGAAGCGGCCACCAGCAGCGGGAAGAGCTGACCGGCCAGTTGCATGTCCTGGGCCAGGCCGGCGCCAAGGGTCGCCAGCGAGATGGCGGCGATGATCGAACTGGCATAACTCTCGAATAGATCGGAGCCCATGCCGGCCACGTCGCCGACGTTGTCGCCCACGTTGTCGGCGATGGTCGCCGGATTGCGGGGATCGTCTTCGGGGATGCCCGCCTCGGTCTTGCCCACCAGGTCGGCGCCGACGTCGGCCGCCTTGGTGTAGATACCGCCGCCGACGCGGGCGAAAATGGCGATCGAGGTGCCGCCGAAGCCGAAACCGGCCAAAGCGCTGGCCGCCTGGGTCGCGGGCAACTGACCGCTGAGCAGGACGAAGAGAATGCTCACGCCCAGCAGCGCCAGGGAAACGACCACCGTGCCCATCACCGTGCCGCTGGCGAAAGCCACCCGCAGTCCGCGGTTGAGGCTCTCGGACGCGGCCTGCGTCGTGCGCACGTTGGCGCGCACGGCGATGTACATCCCGATGTACCCGGCCAGGCCGGAGGCCAGCGCCCCGCTGACGAAGGCGACCGCCGTCCAGATGCTCATGCCGCTGCCCTCCAGGCCGGAAAGCAGGGCCAGCACCAGGGTAATCACGACGACCAGAATGCTCACGGCGCGATATTCGCGCGACAGAAAGGCCTGGGCGCCGCGTTGAATCGCACCCGAGATGCGCTGCATCGTCTCGTTGCCCGCGTTCTGGGCCATGACGAAATTTCGCTGCCAGAGCGCGAAGCCCAGCCCGATCAGGCTGGCGATCACCCCCAGCGTGCCCGCATCCTGTATGCTCATGTCCATGCCTTGCCCCCCGCCTGTCTCTACGCCTGGCCGCCGCGAATGGTAGCCGAAGCCAGGTCTGTTTACAATCCCGCTGGCCGTGAATGGCAGGAGCAGAACCCCATCGAAGGCATGCAAAGGCGACGGACAGGACGACTGGGCGAAGCCCTTGCCACGCGCTACCTGCAGCGGCGCGGCTATGAAATTCTCGCCAGCAACTGGCGTTGCCCCCGCGGTGAACTGGACATCGTGGCCCGCATCGGCGGCAAACTGGTCTTTCTGGAAGTGCGCACCCGTCGCCAGTCCGACACCGAAGAGGCCTTCGCCAGCATCACGGCCCGCAAGCGCGAACGCCTGCTCGCCGCGATTCACGAATGGCTGGAGTGCAACCGGCAGCAGGATGCCGACTGGCAGGTGGACGTCATTGGCGTCGCCATGGGCGCGCGCACGAAAATCGATCATGTCGAAGACGCACTTGACTGGTAAGGCCCCGCTGATCGTCATCCTGGGCGCCACGGCCACCGGCAAGACCGGGCTTGCCCTGCAGTTGGCGGAGAGCCTTGACGGAGAAATCGTCGGCGCGGACAGCCGCCAGAT